>JAWOEN010000022.1:0-7937 GCA_046482725.1 Cloacimonadales bacterium (SeqCode) | reverse complement strand
ACGTGCAAGAAATTTTTATTATTTTAACTGTTTTTGTTGCAATTCGGCAAAAATTATCTGGTGACCAGCACCGATTCTGAGAATAAAAAGCAAAGCACTATTACTACCTTTCAGCTTTAGACCTCGCCGAAATTCTTCTACAGATTGAGAAAACCCGCGGGTTTTTATCACCAGATTTCCGATCTGCTGCTGCCCTGCTAAGTGCAAACTCCCCTCCTCTAGTTGAAAATCTAAATTTAAACACAATGAGCAGAGAAAACAATTTGACAAATAATGAAAGAAGGCAAATTTTATCGCAGAATTTAAAAAGAGATTTGCTCGCCTGTAGCTGACAAGAGAAAATTCGTAAGGACGATCTTTTTCTCATAATTTCTAATTATCCAGAGCCCAGGAATTCAGCGCCATAAAGGAGGCGGAATGAAAAGATTATTTTCCCTATTACTACTTATTATTGCACTAGCTTATCTGAGAGCTGAAAAGATAGAGTTTGATCTAAAAAATTTTAGCCTGCCAGAATACAAAACCCAAGCCGCAAATGTTATATTTGATAGCTATGGAAATACGCAAAACAGTGATAGCGAAGAAACAACTAAATATAAAAGCGATTCCAGCAATCTGAATTTCTATCTTTATCCTAATTATAGCTTTTCTAGCTATACACCCGCCAAGTTTAGTTCTATCTCAATCCATACCAGCCACAATTTCAACTACAGCAATTCAACCCAGAATCCAACCCAAGCGGATCTCTCACTTCCCTATAAAAATACAACAGGAGATAGCGAACGCTACAGCAGTAGTAACAATCTTCATACTGAATATTTATCTCAGAGATACTTGGCAAATAGAGATTTTTTTTGGGGCTATACAGGAAATCTGCAATTTAACTCTTATTATACTGACCAAACATCCGATAGAACTATTTTGGATAGTGATAGTACAAGCAGTTATCAATATCAGCAAGATTCCAACCACCAAAACACCAAGTTAGAGATACTAGTAGAGCCCAATCTTGTGATCGGAAAAGGTAGATTGGAATCGGTATTTCCGGCCAGAAAGGCGATCTATATTTTGCAGGCATTGGAAGATAACAAACTACTTGCTACAGCTCCCAACGAGTCTCAGATCATCGCCTTGGCCAATCTGATCAATCAGATCAATCATAAAAGGTTTATAGACCAGCGTGATGCCAAAATCTATGCCTTGGAAACAATTCTTCAGTTCCTCGCTGAAAATAATTTGCTGGATCAACAAACTCCTCGCTCCTCTGCTTTGGTCTATGATGTCTGGGATAGCATCAATACTAAAAGCTTCTTTAAGCTAAGATTTTATTACCTAGATAGGAATTTTAGCTTCCCCGCTAAGATAGATCGAGATTACGGCAGCAAATTTTCTTTTTTGGTCGGAATGCCTTTTCAGTACTACTCGCTGCAGGAAGACACCGATTCTCAACGATTTACCCAATATAATACCTTAAGTGATGATGTTACAGCTGTCTCCTCCACCCATAGAAATCGTGATCATAATTATGATAAAATTGAGAAATCTCTGGGAAGCTCTTGGGGCATAAAACATCAATATGGCAATCCTTTCAAACTTAATTGGCAGTTTTCTACTTTTAACCAATTATCCTACAATTATGAGGATATTTACCTAAATAGTGACAGTGTGCTAAGAGAAGAGGAATGGCGTTATGATTATATCATCGATGAAAACTTGGAAGAGACTGTGCTGCAGGATACTCTGATAGATTTATCTGAAACTATAGAAACCAAGAGTGATAGCTACCAACATAAAATAACATATACCTATCTCTTGGCGGTAGGCTATCATTACAATCTACGTACTGCTTATTACGCCTATATTCGGGGCATTTATCAAAGCATCGCCAATAATAGCACTGATCTTTTTTCCGAGCAAGCCCAAGAAAACGTCTTTATCTCGAGTTTTACTATCGCTTCTAAATATTGGATCTCCCAAAAATTGTCCATAGACGGTCAAATCAATTATCAGTACTATCAGGAAGCGCTGAATGAGACTGATCAATCCCTAGAATCTGAAAATATTTCTGAGCATAACGTCAACTTTTCCCTGGGGTTTAATTATACCTTCTTTTAGATAAAGGTTATGAACTGCAGAGTAAAGCAGGCTACAGCAGATTCGCGATCCACCAAGCAGGTAGGAAACAGCGTGGTAAGGCCTGGGAGGGCGAAGGAGAGGATGAGTTGGTTAAATGCTTTTTCCAAAATATTTATGCTTATCTATACTTTATCATCACCAATTTTCTTTTGCTCATTGTGGTATATCGAATCTGATTCCTCTTTATAGGATTAAGGGGATTACTTATCACCAGCTCCATTTTCCATTTCGGTGCTGCTTAATGCAGGCAACTTAGCTAAAATCTCTTCGGCGTTCATCTCCATTTTAGAAAAGGCAAACCATTTTTTACCCAAATCTTTCAGGCTGGCCCCAAAATGATACACTGTTTTTTTATCAATGATAAGAAAACGGTCGTGGGCTTTTTTAAATTCCTTTATATCCACGGAGGGATATTGTGCATTGTGTTTTTGTAAATCAAGAGTCATTTGTTTGCTAATGCTTTTTGTATAAATGGTAAACCTTACACTTTTATTTCTCTTAGTAAATAGTGTTAAAACTGCTGCGTCAATATAGTTATCAATCAGGATAATTGATCTTCTGGCTGTTTTAATCAAATCTGCCACAAACAGATAAGCATCGAAAACCTGTCCGTCGTAAAAAATGCCCTGTTTGGGTTTAATGCTTTTATCTTCAATTGCTTTTAAAATGCCTGCAATTTTTTTATCAGATTCAAGCTGTTTTAGCTCTACCTTGCTAAGTCGTTGAAAAATACCGGCATTGCCAATAAGTAGTTTTCTCATTTGCACAAAAGCACGCATAATTGCAATATTTACTTTTACCGCTGTTTCACTTTTTAATATTCCTGACAAAGAAGAAATGCCTTGTTCTGTAAACACATAAGGTAATTTTCTGCGACCACCCCAACTTGATGTCACATTTTGTGATTTCAAGTTTCCCCACTCTTCTGTGGTCAATTGAAACATAAAGTCTTCGGGAAAACGGTCAATATTCCTACTTACAGCTTGATTTAGTACTCTAGTTTCTACCTGATACATTTTTGCCAGATCACTATCAAGCATTACCTGCACGCCTCGAATAGTGAAAATTTTCTTCTGAATACTATCAATTTGTATTGTTTTATTTGCATCATCCGTTATAATTTGCTTCACATTATTCATATCATTTTTCTCCAATACTATTGCGTATTTCAGTTTGGATTGTGTTCAAGTATTTTTCTTTTAGTGAATCTAATGTGGTCCATAAATCTCTTAATCTCTTGATTTCCGCTTCCATTTCGGAATCATTTTTAGGAAATCCTTTTCTAACAAGTCTTTTCCCCTCGTTATATCTTTGCATTGTTCGGGTCAACTCGACAACTATCCCACTAATTTCTTTTGAGAAATAGAAAATATTACTTATGTAGATATTCCTGGCTTTATTAATTTCATTCTCAACCATATAAGGCTCAGTTTGATGTATGTATGAACTTATTTTGTAAATATTTTCAGTTTTTTCATTCTCCCAATTCTGAGTGTATTCCTCTATTTTGCCACTCAATAATCCTTTTTTCTCAAGATATGTTTTTATATCTTTTTTATTAAATTCGTTAAAATCGGGTTGAGATCCGTATTTATATGTACTTGATAAATAACCAAGGGCAGATATAATTTGTTTATGAAATTCATTGTAAGAATTGATTCTTTCTTTTTGATAGTTTATGTAGTTCTCAATTTTCTTTTTATTTATTAAATTTAGAAAATTATTTAGTAGAATACCTGCAATCGACACAATTGCACCGATTGAAGCAGGTATAATAATTATCCAATATTTTTCCATAATATTATATCTCCTTTTATAGCTCTTTGCTATCAGGTAATTTTATTTTTGATATTAATAAGCGGTTATTTCACCAAGGAATTTGTGCTACAGCCTGTGGCACTTTTGTAAACTCTTGCGAATAGAATAAATACCCTTGTTTTCAGCCTCATCTTTTTCTCCCAATCGTCTTGCAAATATATAAAAAAAATCGTTCACAAAAAATCTGCTGTTAGGATTTGTTTTTGCTCGCAGCTTGTCAATTAAGTTTTACTAGCTCATTTTTTTTTGTTGCAATTCGGCAAAAATTATCTGGTGACCAGCACCGATTCTGAGAATAAAAAGCAAAGCACTATTACTACCTTTCAGCTTTAGACCTCGCCGAAATTCTTCTACAGACTGAGAAAATCCGCGGGTTTTTATCACCAGATTTCCGATCTGCTGCTGCCGTAAATATTTTTGCAATTGCTTGCGATTAAAATTCATTTGCGCTAGCACCCGATAGGTTTTGCAAAATACCGAATATTTCTCTTCTGCACTGCTTAGCAATGCCAAATGAGGATCTACCAGCTCAGCAGAAATCTGCGCTCCCAGGTCTTGGACTAAACCAGCTCGGATAATCGCTGTATCGGGTTCATAAAGATAATTGCTGATTCCACCCACCTGCACCTGCTGACCGGTAGCTGATAAAATATGACCCTGCGGCAATAAGACAGCCCGCTTGCCTGCTGTAGCAAAATCGCCCAAGCAGAGCAAAATCTCCTTCAGCTCACCCTGCTCGGAAATAAACTCCCAAGAGTGGCGCAGCGAGATCTCCAATTTACGATAATTCATAGCAGGAGACAATTTTACCAAAATATTGGGTGTAATTTTCTGCAAATCCAAAATCTCACTCAATTTGGGAGAAAGGTCTTCCGCCTCGATTAAGCGGCGCCCGCCAATTCGGCGATCCGGATCGATAAAGATCGCCTCGACAGCTTGCTGAAAATCTTCAGCTCTTTGCTGCTGAAAAGAGATTTGGGGAAATTGGCGATTGTTATAGCGTGCCGCTGCTAGTGAATCTGCATCCAAATCCACTGCCCAGACTTGCTGCTTGCCGGCCGCCAGATAGTGCAAATCTACGCCATTGCCACAACAGAGATCTGCCACAGATTTATACGCTGCCAATTTAGCGGCATGATATTGCGCCAATTCTGAGGAACTTGATTGCTCTACACCCTGGGGCGTGAAAACAAATTCCTGCGCTTGGGCTAGGCGCTCTGCAGCTTGCTGCTGCAGTTTCTGCAAAGTCAAAAGCTCCCGAATAGGTTTATCAGGATGCTGCTGAATCAGCTTTGCTATCTGGTTTATCGTACCATCTTTTTGCCGCAGCTCAGAATAAAAAGCCCAGCCGCCAGCACTATTTAGAAATTCTATTATCTTGTTTATCATCTATTTACCTCAGCGCTATTATTTCTGAAAATTATGTTTTGCTGGCAAGAAATAATCCTCTTTCATAGAAAAATGTGCAGCCCTCAGTCCGCTGCATCTTTAGACGAAAGCGCAAGAGTTGCAAGCTCACACCACTCTACAGTGTGGTGGGTAAGTTCTTCGCCTTGCCATTGATCACCGAACGTAAGTTTGATCATAAACCTAAAGAGCAAATTTATCAGCCTCACACCACTCTGCAGTAGAGGAGAAGGAGCAAAACTTTTCTCAGAATAAGCTTGCTCAGCTTTGCCGCATCTTTTCAATCTCAAACAAAAATGCGCCCTGATCCGTAGAGCAAGGCGCATTATCTTTTTATCTAAGAGAGCTTACTTCTCTTCAGCCATCTTTCTATATTTTTCATAACGATCTGTAGCATAAGTTTCGAATTGCTCGCAGAAGCCTTGCACTTTTTCCGGGAAAGTTTGCTTAAGAGATGTATATCTCTTTTCACCTTCTAGGAAGTCACAAGCGGGGCGAGTAGGCTTTTTGGAATCCAAGATAAATGGATTTTTGCCTTCGGCAGTCAGGGCAGGATTGTAGCGATAATTAATCCAATATCCTGTCGCAACCGCTTTTTTCTCTTCTTTCTGGCTCATGCTCATATCGATGCCATGATTGATACAAGGCGAGTAAGCCATGATCAATGATGGTCCGTCAAATTCTTCAGCTTCTTTGATCGCCTTGAGTGCTTGAGCTTTGTTAGCGCCCATCGCGATGCTGGCCACATAGATATATCCGTAGCTCATAGTCATCATACCCAGATCTTTTTTGATGGTGCCTTTGCCGCTTTCAGCGAATTTGGCAACAGCGCCCAAAGGACTAGCCTTGGAAGCTTGACCACCAGTATTGGAGTACACTTCTGTATCCATCACCAGGATGTTGATGTCTTTGCCACTGGCTAATACGTGGTCTACCCCACCGTAGCCGATATCATAAGCCCAGCCGTCTCCACCGAAAGCCCAAACTGATTTCTTAACGAAATAGTTTTGCAATTCGATAACTTTATTGAGTCGAGCTGTCTTTTCTTCTTTGGCCAATAATTCTTTGATTCTGGCAGCATTGTTTTTCACTTCTTCAGTAATACCATTCCAATTTGCCAAAGCGTATTGAATAGCATCTTTCAGATCTTCAGAAATGTTGTCTTCCAAAAGAGCTGTAGCATTGGTCTTCAATTGACGGCGATTTGCATCTACTGCCAATTTCATACCAAGACCATATTCAGCGTTATCTTCAAAGAGGCTATTAGCCCAAGATGGTCCGTGTCCTACTTTGTTTTGGCAATAAGGAATTGTGGGGAAAGTTCCGCCCCAGATCGAGGAACAACCAGTAGCGTTGGCGATGATCATTCTATCTCCAAAGAGCTGAGTAATCAATTTGGCATAAGGAGTTTCACCACAACCGGCACAAGCGCCCGAGAACTCAAGCAGAGGCTGCTTAAATTGGCTACCTTTGACAGTATTGGGATTATTAGAGCCCATCACATCTTCCGGCAGATTTTCGAAAAATTCCTGATTATCATTTTCGCCAGCAGCGCGTTCATCTTCGATCGGTTTCATTTCCAAAGCGCCTTTGGGGCATTCATTCACACAAACGCGGCAACCTTGGCAATCTTCGATATAAACTTGGATTTTGTAGCGATACTGATCTTTGTCTTTGCCCATAGCATTGAGGGTGTTAAATGTTTCGGGAGCGCCTTCCAGATCTGCTTCTGTCATCAATTTGGGACGAATAGCAGCGTGAGGGCAAACTACCGCACATTGGTTACACTGAATACATTGGTCGCTGATCCAATGTGGAACAGCCGGAGCTACGCCACGTTTTTCCAGCTTGGTAGTTCCGCTGGGAACAAAGCCGTCATAAGGCATTTGGCTAACCGGGATATCATCTCCTTTTTCACGCATGATAGGTTCGATAATATTTTTGGTAAATTCATCAGCATCGTCAGCGATCAGCTGTTTGGCAGTTACATGACCTTTGGGTAAAGCTGAGGGAACTTCTATCTGATCCAATTCTGCATTTACTGCATCCACAGCCGCCCAGTTCATTTCTACTATTTCCATACCTTTTTTCTGATATGACTTTTTGATAGCAGCCTTGATCATCTTGATAGCTTCTTCGCGTTCCAATACTTCAGAGATCAGGAAGAATGCCGCTTGCATCACAGTATTGACGCGTGAACCCAAACCAACTTTTGTCGCAATTTTCAAAGCATCAATATTATACAATCTCACCTTTTTCTCGATGATAGTTTTTTGCATATCTTCAGTCAGGTTTTGGAATACTTCCTCTTTGCTCCAGTCGCTGTTGATCAGGAATACGCCATTTTCTTTGATCCCTTCCAAAACATCATAGCGCCCGATAAAGGCTTTTTGATGGCAGGCGATAAAGTCGGCATTTACTACCAGATATTCAGATTGGATGCGATTTTTTCCGAAGCGCAGATGCGAACGGGTAATTCCACCAGATTTCTTGGAATCGTATTGGAAATAGCCTTGAGCGTACATATCTGTGTTATCGCCAATAATCTTGATCGAATTTTTATTTGCACCCACAGT
>JAWOEN010000077.1:0-10138 GCA_046482725.1 Cloacimonadales bacterium (SeqCode) | reverse complement strand
GCAAGGCTGTGTAGGGAATGCCTGTCAAACAATCAAAATCCATATCTTTGATGTAGTGCGCCAATAATTCTGCTACTCCATCCAAAATTTCGGGATAGCTGATCATGTCGCGCAGATCAAAATAAAAGGGTGATTGCAGTCCACTTTTTAAGGTGAAATTTCCAAACTTGATTGCTCCAATTTTTGCCAATTCTAAGATAAATTTCTCTCTGGTCATTTTCTCTCCAATTTTTTTTTAATTATTTTTCTTCAAAATATGAGTGCGCTGCTTGGCCAGCATAAAGCACTTCACTAATTTTTCCCTGCACTTCCCGACCGGCAAAGGGTGAATATTTTGCCTTGCTCAGAAATCTTTCGACTGAAATCTTCTCTCTTGCCGCAGGATCAATGATTACTAAATTTGCTCGATTACCTTTTTTTATCTCATTGTCTATATTATATATTTCATTGGCTTTAGCGCTGGTGATCTCAACCAATCTCTGCAGAGTAATCTTAGCTTGCAAATAGAGATCGATCAAAATCGGCAAAGCAGTTTCCACTCCGGGGAAGCCGGAAGGAGCTGCCAAATAGGGCTGCTCTTTTTCCTGCAATAAATGGGGAGCATGATCAGTACCGATAAAATCTACGCAACCCTGATTTATACCTTCCAATAAAGCCAGATTATCTTCAGGATCTCGCAAAGGTGGATTCACTTTGGCCCAATTCCCAATTTTCGTCGTGAGGGAGCTTGGCAAAACCAAGTGATGTGGAGTAACTTCACAATACACTTGCTGACCCTCGGCCTTGGCTGCGGCGATCAGCTCCAGCTCTTCTTTGCTGCTCACGTGGCAGATCACCAATTTATTGCCAACTTCTTTGGCCACCTGCAATACTAATCTAGTCCCGGCAACTGCACATTCGCGGGGGCGAATTTTGTCATGATCCACAGCGGTGGGATCAAGCGGACGGAAGCTGTTGCTATCGAGGCATTCTTGCAATTCTGTGTGCACAGCTACCACCAAATTGTGTTCTTTGGCTGTGAGAAAGAGATTTCTAAGCGTAATCTTATCATCGATAATCTCATTTTGAGATGAGGCTGCCAAAAAGAGTTTGATGCCGGCAATATTTTGGGGATTATTGCGCAACAGTGCATCAAAACCGACGATATTCTGCGGGTCCGCCCCCAAAAAAAGTTTATAGTCGATCAGAGAACTTTGAGCAGCCTGCTGTTTCAATTTCAAGCTATCCCAATCGGTGGTGGGCGGAACAGTGTTGGGCATATCGAAGATCGTGGTAATGCCACTAGAAAGAGCTGCTTGCGAGCAACTTTGCCAATCTTCTTTTTCGCTTTGTTGCAAATCTCGCACATGCACATGGGGATCTGTCATCGTGGGAATGACAACCATTTCGCTCAGATCAATAATTTCATCAGCTTCACTAGCTGCTATTTCCCAGGCTGCAGCGATTTTTTCATAATGCTCATCCGCTATTAGGATATCCAGCCTTCCTGCTGCTGTCTGACAATTTTGTAATAATTTTTTCATGCTACCTTCTCAAAATTTTTGTTTTCTAATACTTCACTCTACTACCGGACGGTTGGCGATGGTAATTGCCAAATTCAGTCAAAAGCTCGATCTTGGCTTTGGGTAAAACCGGACCCTCCACACACAATCTCAAGCCCAAAGGATCCATCGTGCAATTTCCACAAATGCCGATCGCACATTTCATATAACGTTCAAAGAGAAATTCATAATCAACCTCAAGCAGATGCGGTTGCAAAGCTTTCAGCATCAGCTCCGGTCCGCTGGCGTAGACAAAATCAAAATCACCTTTTTGCAGCAAGTTTGCCGCCAGCTCCACACTGGTGGCTTGCTCTCCGCAAGAGCCATCATTTGTGCAATTATGCAAATTGATGCCCTGCTGAGCAAAGCGCTGGGAAAAAAGCAGATCTTGCTGACATCTGGCTCCATTGATCAAGGTTATCTCGGCGCCGGCTGCTTGCAATCTTTGGATCAAGAAATAAAAGGTGGGCACTGCATAACCGCCCCCAACTAACAAAACTCGTTTTTTTGATATAAAAAAAGAGGAGCCATAAGCACCTCGAAAAGACAGTAAGTCACCAACCCGCTTTTGAAACAGGCGGCTGGTGAAAGCACCAACCCTTTTGACAGTGATCGAAAATTCCTCTGGCTGACAATCAGATAATGAAAATGGCTTTTCACCACCATTAAAATCGGTCAGCATGATGAACTGACCAGGCTCGGCCTGCAGATTATGCCGAAAAGTATAAGTTCTGATCTCGGCCGTTTCTTCTGTAATTCTGGCGATGGGCAATGTGTATCTTCTATCCATTCTTGCTCCTGAATTTATAATTTTTCCAAATGTGGAAGTGCTGCCAAATTTTCATAATTCTCAGTAATCAAAAATTCTTCCATCTCGTCATTGATCTTTCTAAAACATGCGATGCCCCGATAATAGACTGCCGTTCCTACACCCACCAAACTAGCTCCTGCCATCATCATCTCGATAGCGTCATCACCGTTTGTAACTCCACCAGTACCGATGATAGGGATATCTACTACCGAAAATACTTCGTGCACCAACCTCAGGGCAATCGGCTTGATACAGGGTCCACTTAAGCCACCGGTTCGATTGGATAAAATGGGTTTTACCATTTTTTTGTCGATCAGCATACCCGGTCCCACAGTATTGATCAGGCAAAGTGCATCTGCACCAGCCTTTTCTGCCGCCAAGGCGATTGCGCTGATATTGTAAACATTGGGTGATAATTTGGCGATAATTGGCAGATTACTTTGCTGTTTTACGGCGCTGACAATTTCGTAGACTTTATCTTGGGATGCAGCCAGCGGAACGCCAAATTCATCAAATACGTTGGGACAGGAAAGATTCAATTCTAAAAAATCGCCGGCAGATTTGTTTACGTGGTGGGTTAATTCTAAAAAGTCTGTGGTATTAGTAGCAAAAACGCTCACAATAACAGGAGTATTGGAGCGTTTTTTAAATTCATCTATTTCGGCCAAGCCTTCGACAATGCCGGGATTACACAACCCCATGGCATTGATAAAGCCGCCTTCAAATTCGGCAATGACAGGTCCGTTGTGACCCGACCTTTCTTGCAAAGTAAGGGATTTGCTGGTGACAACACCAACTTTGTTTTGCACACAGTAGTTTAAACCGGAAAACGACATTCCCATTACACCAGCCGGCAAAACCAGTGGTGATCTTACTTTTGCACCTAAAAACTCAGTTTCTAATTTTTCCATCTTTCTCCCGTTTCCGGTTTTTTCATTACCTTTGGTTCGCTTTGTTTTAGCTTGTCTGTGGTAATAATTATCTTCTTTGGAACATTTACTAAACTCTTAATTGCTTTACCAAAAAAATTCTGTCTGATAAACGGTCAAACGATTTTTTTGAAGCAAATTCGGCAAAATATTAAAGCAAGCTTAACTATATAATGTAGAGAGATCGGGACAAAAAAAAAGCCCGAAAACAAATTCAGGCTTAACTTAGAAATAGCTAATTTTGGGCTTATTGCAAAGCTGCTTTTAGCTGCTCGACCATATCTCTCTTTTCCCAAGTAAAGTTTTCCAGTTCACGGCCAAAATGACCATAAGCTGCTGTTTCTTGGTAGATCGGTCGCTTAAGGTTTAAATGACGGATAATTTCTGCCGGTTTCAATTTGAAAACTCTACGTACAGCATGCACCAATTCAATATCGGAAAACTCAGAAGTCTCGAAACTATTCACCATCACGGAAACAGGTTCTGCCACGCCGATAGCATAGGCCAATTGTACTTCACATTCTGTAGCCAAGCCGGCAGCCACAATATTTTTGGCGATGTAGCGCGCCATATAGGAAGCAGATCTATCCACTTTGGAAGGATCTTTGCCACTGAAAGCACCTCCCCCATGGCTACCTTTGCCGCCATAAGTATCGACGATGATTTTGCGCCCGGTCAAACCTGTATCAGCTTGCGGTCCACCGATCACAAATTTACCGGTTGGATTGACGAAATATTTGGTCTGGGCATCGATCAAATCAGCCGGAATAATCGGCTGGATAACATGCTGAATAATATCTGTTCTGATCTGTTGCTGCTGTACATCTTCATCATGTTGAGTAGATACTACGATAGCTTCCACCCGTTGCGGTTTGTTATCGACATATTCGATCGTTACCTGAGTTTTACCATCGGGACGCAGATATTTGATGGTACCATCTTTGCGCACTTGGGCCAATTGTTGGGCCAATCTATGAGCATAGAGCGATGTCATCGGCATCAATACCTCAGTTTCGTCGCAAGCATAGCCAAACATCATGCCCTGATCGCCAGCACCTTGTTCATGCTGAGAGTATGCATCCACTCCCTGCGCGATATCAGGCGACTGTTTGTCGATGGTGGTCAAGACAGCACAAGTAGTAGCATCAATGCCATAAACTGCTTTGTCATAACCAATTTTTTTGATAGTAGCTCGAACAATTTCCGGAATATCTACATAACATTCAGTAGTTATCTCACCTCCCACCAAAGCCATGCCGGTGGTTAAAAATGTTTCACACGCTACTCTTGCCTCGGGATCACACCGCAAGATCTGATCTAATATTGCATCAGAAATCTGATCCGCCATCTTATCCGGATGACCTTCAGTAACACTTTCCGATGTAAATAGATGTTTTTCATTTTTCATAATTTACCTCTTATTTTTTACTGATCCCTGTCACAGATCTTTATTATTTTCTGCTCTAATCTTCCGACGCTGAAGCCGGATCGCGCTGATATAAAATTGCCAGATAGCAGCTGATCATATCTCCCAGATAGATCAAGGAAAAATATTCGGAGATCAGACTTTCGCCTTCAGTATAAAATTCCAAATATTCGATGTTTCGAGAGCCCAGATATGCAGCAAATTCTGCTAAAGGCTGTTTGTCACTTGCTAGATTACAAAATCTTTTTAAAAATATCGGCCTGATATTGTCAAAATTTTTCAGCAACAGTTCATGTTGTCTATCCTGGGAAAATTGTTCTATACTACCATAAAAAGCGGGAACCTTGGAATTTTGATGAAACTGTTGCTGCCAATGTTTGGCTAAAAAACGGAAACGATAATCATCGCTAATAATCAAAGGCAGCTTCTTATATAGTTTGGCGGCTGAAATTTTGCCAAAATTTACCTCAGAATCTACATGCGAAGCCAAAGCACCAGCGCGGCAGATCAAACTAGCTACCACTTGATTGATGATTTTTTTTTGAGAGGGAATTAGCTGATACTCTTCCAAAGTGCGAATCAAGGCTGTAAAAGTATAAGGCAAAGCCAAGCGCGGCAATTTTCCGCTGGGTAATTTGAGACTGAGCATAGCAGCAGAAGCGGCAAGCAAATTTGCCTGAGTACCAATCGTTGCTACAGCACAATTTCTGGTCAAAGCCGTTTGCAAAAGCTGCTTTAGCTTGGAGTTTTCTCCCAGATAATCCAAAAATATATATAAATTTTCTTCATTCCAAGGCGGCAGATCTTCTGGTAAACAAATCTGCAGAGCTAGCTCTGACTGATATTGGGCCCAGATAATTTCTGCTGCAAAAAAATCAGCAGACGTCGCTACAATTATTACCTTTTGATAATGCGCTGTTTCGGGGGAAAAATCAACAGAAGATTCTACCTCAGATTTTTCATATCCCCACAATATTTCCTGCGGCATATGAATGATTTTATGGCAGAGGTTACTACTATCTATTTTCGCTATTTCAGCTGGTTTATCCAAGATTTTCATTTCCATATTACTCCTTATCATCATTACAATTTTTCCAAAGCAAAACTATTTCTTATTATCAGATTATTCGTCAACTGCAAAAAAACCGCCTTAACTTAATATTACTGATAACAACAGTTTGGCACAATTTATGCATATTATTTATTGATCTTCAAAAATGTTTTCTTGACTTCAGGGCTGGCTGATAAAATTTTGCAGAACGTTTTTGAACTATATTCCTTTACATTACATTGTTTTAGATAAAGGAATGAAAACTGAAAATTTCGCAATCAAGCCAAAATTACAGTAAATTTTCATAGTAAAAATTTAGAAAAAAAAATAGGACAAGGAAAGAAAATGCCAATTAGAAAAATTAGAAATATCGGAATTAGTGCTCACATTGATTCTGGTAAGACAACCCTAACCGAAAGAATTTTGTATTATTGTAGCAAGATCTACAAGATCAGTGAAGTGCGTGGAAAAGATGGAGTGGGAGCTACCATGGATTCAATGGAACTGGAAAAAGAGCGTGGAATCACTATCAGCTCAGCAGCTACCAACGTGCAATGGAAAGATCATCGGATCAATATTATCGACACTCCCGGTCACATTGATTTCACAGTGGAAGTGGAAAATGCTTTGCGCGTGCTGGATGGCGCGATCTTGGTATTATGTTCAGTGGGTGGAGTTCAATCGCAATCTATCACAGTAGATCGTCAACTGAAGCGCTACGGAGTTCCTCATTTGGCTTTCATCAATAAAATGGACAGAACAGGCGCAGATCCTTTGAAGGTGCGCGACCAATTGGTCGAGAAGCTGGGACACAATGCGGTAATGATGCAGTATCCGATCGGAATGGGCGATGATTTTGAAGGTATCATAGATTTGGTTACCATGCGGGCCCGTTTTTTCGAGGGACCGAATGGCGAAGATATTCGGGAAGTAGAGATTCCCGCCTCTCATTTAGAGCGCGCCCAAGAATTGCGCGAGCAGATGCTAGATGCAGCTTCCATGTTCTCAGATGATTTGGCAGAAGCTTTTTTGGAAGGCGAAGAGACTGAAGAACTGATTTTAAAAGCGGTAAGACGCGGAACTTTGAAGAAGAAAATGACTCCGGTTTTCCTGGGTTCAGCTTTCAAAAACAAAGGTGTGCAACTATTATTGGACGCTGTAAACAACTACCTGCCCAGCCCCAATGAATGTCAAAACGTGGCTATGGATATGGAAAATCATGACAAAGAAGTATTCCTCTATCCGGAGCCGGAATTACCAGCAGTTGCCCTAGCCTTCAAGCTAGATAACCAACAGTATGGTCAGCTTACTTATCTGCGGATCTATCAAGGTACTATCAAAAAAGGTGACACCTTGGTCAATGCCAGAACCAATAAGAAGATCAAAGTGGGAAGATTGGCCAAAATGCACGCCCAAAATATGGAAGAGCTGGAAGTAGCTTACGGTGGAACCATCGTTGCTATTTTCGGAGTCGATTGTGCTTTGGGAGATACATTTACCAGTCCGGAGATTCGCTACACTATGCACTCTTCACATGTACCGGAGCCGATTATCTCTTTGGCTATCCAACCCAAGAAAAATAAAGATCAGGAAGCTATGGGCAAAGCGCTGGGTCGCTTTATCAAAGAAGATCCCACCTTCCGCAGTTATGTGGATGATGAAACCGGCGACACGATTATCAGTGGAATGGGTGAACTTCACCTCAACGTCTATATCGAAAGAATGCGCCGCGAATATGGAGCTGATATAGAAGTCGGTGCTCCCAAAGTTTCTTATCGTGAAACCATTACCAAAGCTGTTCCTTTCGAATACGTTCATAAAAAACAATCCGGTGGTAAAGGTCAATATGCCAAGATCTCCGGTGTCTTATCTCATTCCGGAGATGATGAAAATATCTTCGATGATGAGATCAAGGGTGGCAATATCCCACAGCAATTTATTCCCGGTTGTGAAAAAGGTTTTCAGCGCAGTCTGCAAAAAGGTGCAATTTTGGGCTATCCGGTTGTCGGAGTAAAAATGATTCTCGATGATGGTAATTTCCATCCCGTAGATTCATCTCAACTAGCCTTTGAGACAGCTACTTGGTATGCTTTCCGCGAAAATTATCAAAAGGCAAAACCCCGGATTTTAGAGCCCTTGATGCTGATCAGTGTGGAAACTCCTTCCGAATTTCGTGGTAATGTGATGGGAACTATCAATCAGCGTCGTGGTATGGTACAAGATACTGTCGTAGACGATCATTTCACCCGCATTGATGCTGAAGTTCCACTTTCAGAAACTTTTGGTTTCGCCACTGCTTTGCGTTCTGTTACTCAGGGCAAAAGCGAATTTACCATGGAATTTCATAAATATGCGCCTCTGCCCCGCAGCTTGGAAGAAGAGCTGATCAAGCAAGAACGCGAAAGAGATAACCAGAACTAATTAACTCTTTGGATTGGAACAGCATAAGCCATATATTACTGCTTCAATCCAAGATTTATCAGAAAAAATTAGTTTACATATTGGGTGCAGCAAAATTTATTGCTTCCTCAAGGAGACGTGTCCGAGTGGCTTAAGGAGCACGCTTGGAAAGCGTGTATGCGGCAACGTATCTAGGGTTCAAATCCCTACGTCTCCGCCAGTTATTAAGGCAATTGTATATAAAAAATACAGTTGCCTTTTTTTTATAGTATTAGTAGGGATTTGAACCCTAGATGATCCATGCTAAAGTTTTGACTTAGGCTCTAAAGTTTCAATCATAAAGCAAAACCGTAATTTTGCTGCGCAAAATAACTCGTTTTGGCCGATTTCTAACGAAATCGCGTTACTCTCCGCCATTTTAATTAGAGCAATTGCAGAAATCTGCAATTGCTCTTTTTGTTTACAAATGATAACCTCCGAGGTTGTACAACCTCGGAAGTCGGTTTTAGTTAGAGTTTATATTAGTAGGGATTTGAACCCTAGATACGTTGCATGCTAAAGTTTTGATTTAGGCTCTGATGATTTAATCATCAAGCAAAACCGCAATTTTGCTGCGCAAAATAACTCGTTTTGGCCGATTTCTATCGAAATCGCGTTACTCTCCGCCATTTTATAAAGAGCAATTGCAGATTTCTGCAATTGCTCTTTATGTTTACAAATGATAACCTCCGAGGTTGTACAACCTCGGAGGTTGGTTTTCAACCCTTAACCTTAACCTTAGCCTTAACCTTAAACTTAACCTTTACCTCAACCTTATTTCAGTAGTAGCAGCTTACGGCTCTCTTCGCGTCCTGCCGCTCGCAAGCGATAGAAATATACGCCAGAGCTAACTGCTCTATTTTCAGCATCAGTACCACGCCAAGTAATTTCATGGCTGCCGGCCGCTAGATATTGATCAACTAAAGTTTTCACCAATTGACCTTTGCTATTAAAGATCTGCAATTTTGCCTCGCCTGCTGCCGGTAAAGCAAACAGCAAGCTAGTACCGGAATCTCGGCTCACGGGGGAATGATAGAAAGGATTGGGATAATTACCTTTGAGCATGGCAAGATCCTCCAAATCGGCGATCTCGGTTTCGGGTGCAGAAGTAAATAGTCCGCCCGAAGCAAAACATTTTAGCAGGCCATCCCGACCACCGAGCACCATTTCCCAGCTCTCGTCTTGGGTGATATCTGACAAGCCGCCAATCGCATCGACCGGAGTGCCAGCATTTACCGAGCCCAAAAGCTCTCCATTAGCTCCATTTAACCAAGAGCCATAATTACTATTATAGAGAGTTCCTACAATCAATTCGGGAATCCCATCACCATTCAGATCATTGATCAGCTCGATATTCCAAGGCTGATCTTGTACCGAAGTAGACCAAATAGTCTCTCCCTCAAAGCTATCGATAACTTCTACTGAAGCGATAGAACTACGGGCTACTGCAAAATCTTCATAACCATTAGCATTGATATCACCCAGATTCAGCAGATCTAAAACAAGGCAATTGCCAATATTTCTATTCCAAATTTCGTTTCCATTCACCGCATCAAGAGCATAAAGATTACCGCCAAAATCACCTAAGATAATATCATTGATCCCATCAGCATTGAGATCTCCGCTTGCTTGCAAAGCCCAAACAGATGTACCTGCAGTGGAAAACTCCCAAATTTGATTTCCACTGGCTCCATCAATGCCATAAACCATTCCAGTAGTTTCGGTAGTGTTGGATCCGGCTCCGATTGCATCCGGGATGCCATCTCCGTTCACATCTTCGATTGCTAAGCACGAAAATTTGGGTCCGGGTGCATAAAAATCCCAGAGTACAGTGCCAACCGAACCATCAAACAGAAAAATTCTTTGGGGACCTGTACCATCGATGTCATTGCCGCTAGCTGCCAAAACATCCATCACGCCATCATCTGTGAAATCTTGACT
>JAWOEN010000074.1:0-3024 GCA_046482725.1 Cloacimonadales bacterium (SeqCode) | reverse complement strand
ATGACGAGCTTGCAGCAAATAGCTAAGCCGCTCAGAAATAGAGCTGCTGGCAAATAAAATCTTCGGCTTAAGATATCATTTGTGGTAAAATAATACTAGAGAAGGGATTCTAAGTGAGATTCTGCTCAGCTTTTTCCTGCTCGGCCAGACGCTTGGATAATACACCCAAACCACGATAGAGATCTACAGTCTCCACCACGATATGCTCCGGAACTTTCAGTTGGGTATAGGTGAAATTCCAGATGCCTTTGATGCCGGCTTGCACCATCAGATCTGCCACGGGCTGTGCTACTTCGGCCGGAGTGGTGATGATGCCGATATTGATATGCAGGCGCTCGGTAAGATCCATAAATTTATCCATCGGTAAGATCTCTTTGCCGTTGATCTCTTTGCCGATTTCATTCACACTGGTATCAAAAGCAGCGACAATCTTCATGCCCGATGCTTCAAAATTGTCATAATTCAGCAAAGCTTTGCCCAGATTTCCTGCGCCCACAATAAAGGCTGAGGAGATATCGTTCCAGTTGAGATATTCTGCGATCGCTTTGATCAGAGATTTGACATTATGTCCGCGGCGGGGAACACCTACCAGCCCGGTCAAAGCGATATCTTTGCGGATCTGGGTTTTGTGCACACCGGTCAATTCCGATAAGATACGAGCAGAGGTAAATTCGATGCCTTGTCTGTCCATTTTGATAATATGCCGATAGTAAGTTGGCAAGCGTCTGATAGCTGAATTTCTAACAATTTCCATATTTTCTCCTTGTGCTGAGTAGAGCCGATTGAGCTCACCTTTTTAGTTTAGTCAGTAAATCACTGGCAAGATATTTATTAAGCGTAGAAGTTGTCAAGTATGTCGTGAAATTTATATCGATATAAAGTCGGGGATTGGCTCGTTTCCGATAAATTTTAAGCAAAAAAAAGCCCCCAACCGGGGGCATAAAACAGAGCAGAAAAAGCTTAGACGCGGGTCAATTTGCGATAAGTAATGCGCTTGGGAACCAAAGCGGCTTCTCCCAAACGAGCCAGCTTATCTTCCTCATATTCGCTAAAATTACCATCAAACCATGTGATGTGGCTATCGCCTTCAAATGCTAAAATATGGGTACAAATCCTATCTAAAAAATAGCGATCGTGACTGATCACCACAGCGCAACCGGCAAAATTTTGCAAAGCATCTTCCAAAGCGCGAATAGTGTTTATATCCAGATCATTGGTGGGTTCATCCAAGAGTAAGACGTTGCCGCCGGTCTGCAAAGTTAGAGCCAGATAAGCACGATTTTTTTCGCCTCCGGAAAGGTGTTTGATCGGTTTATTATGTTCGCCGCTGGAGAAATTGAAGCGGGAGAGATATTGGCGCACATTTATTTCACGTTCGCCCACTTGGATCATTTCGCGACCATTACCAACCATCTCCAAGATGGTTTCATCACTATCCATCAATCTGGTTTGATCTACATGCGAAAGTTTGACACTTTGCCCGATCTCGATTTGACCCTTATCAGGTGTCAGTTCGCCGCAGATCATTTTAAAAAGTGTGGTTTTACCAGCGCCATTAGCTCCGATAATGCCGATGATTCCGCCGGCTGGCAAATTAAAATTGAGCTCTTCATAAAGCAGTTTATCAGCAAATGCTTTACTGACATTTTCAGCAACGATCACCTTTTTGCCTAATTTGGGCGGATTGGGAATATAGAGATCATCGGTAGAATTTTCGCTAGTTTGACCTTGTTCAGCCAGTTTTTCATAATTGGTAATTCTGGCTTTGTTTTTGGTATGTTTGGCTTTGGCTGTACTGCGGATCCATTCCAGTTCGCGAGCCAGAGTTTTTTGTCTTTTGCTTTCGCGCTTTTCTTCCAGAGCCAAGCGAGCAGATTTTTGTTCTAACCAAGAGCTGTAGTTACCCTCCCAAGGAATGCCTTGGCCTCGATCTAGTTCCAAGATCCAGCCAGCTACATTATCCAGAAAATAGCGATCGTGAGTGATAGCGATGACTGTGCCTTTGTAGCGCTGCAGGTGATGCTCCAGCCACAAAATGGTCTCTGCGTCCAAATGGTTGGTGGGCTCATCCAAGAGCAATATATCGGGCTCTTGCAGCAGCAAACGGCAGAGAGCTACCCGTCTTTTTTCACCACCGGAGATCACACCACATTTCAGGTGGGGTGGAGGGCAACGCAAAGCTTCCATAGCCAAATCCAATCTGCTCTCCAGATCCCAGGCATTAGAAGCATCTAGCTTATCCTGCAGATTTCCCTGCTCTGCCAAAAGCTGGTTCATCTCATCATCACTCATAGGCTCGGCAAATTTCAAGTTGATCTCATCAAAGCGCTCGAGCAAAGCTACTGTTTCCGCTGCTCCCTCTTTGACAATTTCCAGCACGGTTTTCTCGGGATCCAATTGCGGATCTTGTTCCAAATAACCAATGCTGTAATTTTTTACCATGCTAATCTCACCCAGATAATCGTCATCCAAGCCGGCCATGATTTTTAGCAGAGTACTTTTACCTGAGCCGTTTAGACCCAGCACACCAATTTTGGCGCCGTAATAGTAGCCCAAAGAGATATTTTTGAGGATATGTTTGCCATTTCCCAAAACTTTGCCCACGCGGGACATCGAATAAATTACTTTATGTTCTTCCATCTTTACCTCAGTTTATTGTTTTGTTATTTTTAGATTATTTTTTCACCTATCAGAAAATGCAGTTTCTGCAAAGAGTGATATTTGGTCAAGAGAGAGTAAGGGGAAGAAAGTATAAAGTAGACGGTAGACGGTAGACGGGAGTCGGTAGACGGAATACGGAATACGGTAGACGGAATACAGAGCTGAGACTGCCGCCTCCAAGTAAAAACCTAGGCGGTTCTGCATTCTACATTTTGCATTTTGCATTCTTGTCCATCGCAATCCTTATCCCTGGCGTAGGCGGATTACATTTTCCATTCTATATTTTGCTTTCTACATTCTTCATTCTACATTTATGTATTCCCATCTGTATGTCTATCGTATTCCAATTGTATCTTTCTCAAC
>JAWOEN010000061.1:0-5489 GCA_046482725.1 Cloacimonadales bacterium (SeqCode) | reverse complement strand
CGGCCGGTATTGGAACCACCCTGAAATATTTTGATCAGTTTGCCGGTAGATTCTACCTCAGCCGCGATCTCTTGCTCCATGAAAAAATCGTAATCGGGCAAGAGGGCTGTATCTTCCGCCCGCAATTTGGAGCGCACTATTTTTTTCTCAATCTTATCACCCGCTTGCAGATAAAAATCGTTTTGGTTAGCGCGTTTTATTTTTATTTTTTTGAAGGCAAAGAGATTAAATTCATTTTTACTATACTCCACACATTCGCCTTCGCGCAGGTTAACCAGATTTTTGGTAAAGCGCAAGACAGCTGTCAGATCGGATGAAGCCAGACCAAATTGATTAGCGTCGATAGTACCAACGCCAAAATAGAGGCTGCTGCCCGCTTTGATCGCATAGCTGAATTCTGTCTGCGGATCTACTACCACAGCGGCATAAGAGCCCACCATCTTTTCAGCAGCGCGGATTATCGCCTGCTTCATGCAGCTGCGCCTGATCTGATGATCTTTCTGCTGGGCAGCCTGATACTTTTCCAATTCATTATCAAAATAGTGTTCGATCGTGTGCACCAGCATTTCGCCGTCATTATCAGAAACCACATTATGCCCTTCTGAGAGTAAAAATTGTTTGAGCTCTCGGGTGTTGGTGATATTGCCATTATGAGCGCCATAAATATGCTTTTTGCATTTCACCTCATGCGGTTGAGCATTTTTCTGAGTCACGCTACCAAAAGTAGCCCAACGCACTTGACCGCAAAAGATTTTGCCTGCTTGCTCTTCTATTCCCAAAGTCTTGACCAAAGTGCTGGGTTTACCCACATCTTTCAGCAAAGTAATTTTCTGCTTATCGGTTTGAAAAGCTCCGCCGGTAGAATCATAGCCGCGATATTCCAAGGCTTTGAGTAAAGTGGAAGCATATTTTCCCAAATTGATTGTTGTCTTGCCTAAGCTCATTCCCAACACTCCGCAGCCAATACCAAAAATTGGCAGAGGAATAGTTATTTTTAGATTTTTCATTCTTTCGGTTACCCCTATTTTTTTTCTATTAAATATTTTGCGATCTCATAATCAAATTGATCGGTAATCTTAAAATTTTCTGATCCCACTTCCAGCACATGCACCGGATAGCCATAATACTCCATGATAGAAGAATCATCGGTAAACTCCACCTTGTTTTCCAAAGCTGTCTTGGTGCAATTATATATCAGCTGATAATCAAAGACTTGCGGTGTCAGCGCCTTCATCAGATTATCGCGGGGAATCGTGCGCAATACTCGTCCGCTTTTCACCTGTTTGATCGTGTTTTTTACTTTTGCCACCGGGATTACAGCCTTATATTTCTGGGCAGCCGTGATCAGCTCGATGATAATCTGGCGACTGATAAAAGGACGTACACCGTCATGAATCATTACAAAGTCGGTATTGGAGGGACATTTTTGCAAAGCGTTGAACACAGAATTTTGCCGCTTCTCGCCACCGGCAGCAAAGCTGAGATTGGCATGGGGGAAGCTGGTTTGCAAGCTACTTTTCATCTGATCATATTCTGCGGCAGGCAGAGATATGATAATAGCATCGACCTCTTTGGTTTGGACAAATTTGTCGATCGTATGGGACAAAATACTTTTGCCGGCCAATTCCAAAAATTGCTTTTTCTTTGAGCTTTTCATTCTCTTGCCGCTACCGCCGGCAGTGATTATTGCTACTGTTTTCATATTAGATACTCCATAGCTCAAGAGAATTTATTGCGATCTCATTGGTCAAGAAAAAGCTCCCGTCCAATCTGAACGGAAGCTTATAACCTGCTGCAAAAGTTTAGAGTTCAGCTATCATCTGCGGGCGATAGCCGCCATTGCCTCTTCGGCCGCCTTGATCAATACATATTTGGTAGGAGCTGTGGTCAAAAGCGGATGCGTACCTATCTGAAAGCCCACCATTTCGTAGACTGTTACCTGCTTCTGGATCGCCAATGCCAGCACATTCACCAGTTCTCCCACCGATTTTCCTCCGTACATCTCACCTCCGATAATCTTGCCATCTCCGGGTGAAACCACCAATTTCACGCACAAATCACTAGCGTCGGCGATGGTAGCAGGATGCCGATCTGTATCAGAAAATCTTCCTACCACATAATCGATCTGATTCTCGGCTGCCACTTGCTCCAGGGCTCCGGCTGAAGCGAAAGCTACTTTGTTTATCTCTGTCGAAAAGACCGAAATAGTGTTGGGAAAATTTCTGATCAATTTGATGCTGAACAGATTGTAACCCAAAATTCTGGCTTCGGCCGTAGCTGTGGAAGCCAACATAATATTATCGGTGCGCCCGGTGATGAAGCCGCTGGTAGAAGAGCAATCTCCCACTGCGAAAATATCCGGCTGATTGGTTCTGAGATAATTGTCACACTGAATAGCTCCATTGGCATTGATCTCCAATCCACCTTTTTTGGCCAAATCCGTATTGGGACGATAACCAATCGCTGCGATTACCACATCTGCCGGCAGCTGGCTGCCATCAGATAGCTGCACGGCACTCACTTTGCCGGCTTGCCCCACGATGCGCTCCACTTTATTGGCACAATGCAATTTTACTCCACTTTTGACAATCAGCTCATCGCTTTTCTCGGTTGTGGTCTGAGAAAAGGCGCGCGAGAGACAGTGCTTTTCCATCTCTACCAAGCTCACATTTTTATCGGAAAATTTGGCAAGTTGCTCTGCGACTTCCACCCCGATAAAGCCGCCACCAATCACTACGATCTCTTTTGCTGCTTGGGTTTTTTGCATCACTTCAGCGATATAATCATACTCCTTTTTGATATAGAGCACATTTTCTAGGTCATAGCCAGCGATAAAGCTGGGGATCGTGGGAACCGAGCCTGTAGCAAAAACCAGTTTGTCATATTGCACAGTTTCGCCAGCAGCAGTTTGGATAATCTTCCGGGCAGGATCCAATTTTTCTACACGGTCGATCAGAAGATCTCCACCTGCATCCACAAAGCCTTTGGGTCCCATTTGATTCTTTTTCACATCATCCAAATCATGAAATAGATAGGGGATTCCGCAGGGCACCAAACCTTGTTTTTTCTCAGTAATCATCAGAAAACTCTTTTCAGGATTTTGCTTTTTGCCGGTAACTCCCACGATAATACCGGAGGGTCCACCTCCGATAATCACCACGTCATATTTTTTCATTTTTCCTCCTTGATTGATTCTCAATCTCATCTTTTTTTCACTACTTTTTCTCTCTGATCTTGTCGCGAATTTTTTATTTATGCGGTACCGGCTTGGAACCTTCCCATACTACCTTGCGGAAATTGAGAGGATCTGTATTGCCTTCCGAATTGATCAATAAAACCTTGGAATTTTCATCCAGTTTCAATTGCTTCTTCAAAGCAGCCAATTTGGGATCGTGCATAATGTGCTTTAAGGTAGATAGCGTCACTGCTCCCGATTCACCGGAAACCACCATGGGGTCTCCCTTCAAAGGAACTGCATACATGCGCATGCCTTCTGCTGCGATAAAATCCGGCACCGAAATAAAGCAATCAGCAGCTTCGGTCAATACCTTCCAAGCGATGGGACTGGGATCGCCGCAAGCCAAGCCTGCCATGATCGTATCGAGCTCTCCGGGGAAATTGTGAGGATTGCCATCACCCGCCAGCATACTGCTGTAGAGGCAAGCTGCTTTGTCTGGTTCCACCACTACGCAGATGGGAGAATTTTGCTCGAGCAAAGCATGATAATGCCCGATAATAGAGGCAGCCAAAGCTCCCACTCCCGCTTGCACAAAGACATGAGTCGGCCACAAAACACCCTGAGCCGAAAATTGTTCCTGAATCTCGGAGACGATAGTTGTATAGCCTTGCATAATCCAGGTGGGAATCTCTTCATATCCGGGCCAAGAAGTGTCGGAAATAATTTCCCAACCGTTGCGCTTAGCATCTTCAGAGATCTGCTCGACCGCATCATCATAATTGCCGTCGATTACTTTGAGGGTGGCGCCGTAGCTGCGGATAGCATCGATTCGGGGTTGGGAAGTATTGCGATGAACGTAGATCACAGATTTGTGTCCCAGCTTGCTGGCAGCCCAAGCCACACCGCGTCCATGGTTGCCATCTGTAGCTGTGGCAAAGGTTATCTCACCGGTCTGAGCTTTGATCTCGGGAGAGATGAGCTCCTGATAGGAAAATTCTTTTTCCATACCCAATCTCTGTTTCAAAAAGCGGTAGATAGCATAAGAGCCACCCAAAACTTTGAACGAGTTCAAATTCAAGCGGCTGGATTCATCTTTCACCCAGATGCCTTCCACTCCCAGATATTTGGCCATCTGCCGCAAACTCTTCAGGGCTGACATCTCAAAGCCGGGAATACCGTCGTGAAATTTGCGGGTGAGATTGCTGATTTCCCGGGGAAAAAGCGCTTGTGAATGCTCCAGTCGATTATAGTTGGGATGATTATTTGCTATCCAATTTAGCTTACTCATATCTACCTCCATTTTTTATAAAATTTACTTTTTATCAGACGAATTTGGCGTCAAGTTTTCTTCTTTTGCTACTCTTATCGGCAAAGGGTTGGAATGGCAGATAGCACAATTTCGGCTAATTGCTGTACACTTTTTCCCTCTGAACTATCCACAGTCAGAGCGCTTTCTACATTTTGCCAAGAGCTCAACTGTCTCTTTAGCATTTGGGCTAGCGGAGCTGGTAAATTACCGCCCATTCTGGTGGCAAACCTTGCTTCCATATCTTGCAGATCTGCCGTCACCTTGATAAATTTGGCTGCTGAAAGAGCTCTCAACTTCTTGATCTCATCCAGCTCTGTACAGACATAGATGATATGATTTTCCCGATCTTGCTCCACTGCGCTCAGCTGATCGACAAATGCCTTCCAAGCATTGTCCCTATTTTTTGCCAGTCTTAGATAATCTTTGCCGCTATAAATCTTGCCAGCCAAATGCCGATTTAGCTCCTCAGCCAAAGTGGATTTTCCACTACTGCTAGGACCCATTAGGATAATAACCATTGTTTCCTCCATCATATTTTTTCTGCAATAAGTTCAGATCAAAAAAAACAGAATCTTGATAAATTATCAAGCTAGAAAAAATCTAGCAAAATTTGGGCTAAGAAACTAAAAAGCAGCAGAGTAATCTCTTAGCTCACAGCTTGTTTTCTGATCATAAAACTAAAGGGGATAGCACCCAAAGCCAGAAACATACAAAGCATAAAGGTATGTTCCAAGCCCAGCAGATCGCCACCCAAGCCGATCAGTACTGCCATCAGCGAGCTAATTCCAAAATTTATCGTCATATAGATGCCGTTGGCAAAAGCCGGATGCGAAGAATTTGTGTCTTGCACCATCGCCAATTGCACCGGACCAAACGCAAAAAGACTCAGTCCCAGCAAGATCAAAATCGGAATCTGCAAAATATCGGGGCTAAAGAGAAAAAACCACATCAGGATGGGATTGGCAATTGTAGCAAAAATCATCGTATTTTTGCGCCCGATTT
>JAWOEN010000163.1:0-6280 GCA_046482725.1 Cloacimonadales bacterium (SeqCode) | reverse complement strand
AGCAATAATTCAAGACATCACTCCGCAGCTCAAGATCACTACTTACGACTTACTACTTTCTACTTTATTCACTTTTCCATTTGACATTTCCTCTTCCTGCAAATTAGTTGCACCTACAACAAATAATTATAAAAGGATCAAGTATGGAGAGACAGAAAAATTCTGCAGCAGCAGATTTACCAGCCAAGGGTTCAGCGCTGAGTACGCTGCTTTTTCTATTGATGCGCAAGAAGGTGAAGCATTTCAATCAGTTATTGGAGCCGGCCAGCATAGATGTTTCGGCGCGGCAGTTTTATCTTTTGCGTCATATTTTTCGTAATGATGGCTGTACGCAGCGTGAGATTTCGGCCAAGTTATGCCGGGATAAGACATTGATCACGCGGATGATCGGGACTTTGGCGCGCAAGGATATTTTGCAGCGGCGACCTGATGCGCAGGATAAGCGGGTGAAGCGAATATTTTTGACAGCCAAAGGTCGCGAATTGCGTGATGAGCTGATGAGCATCTACTGTCAGCATGAGCGGGCGATCGTGCAAAATATAACAGAGAGCGAGATCGAGCAATTTTTGCAGATCAGCAAGCGCATTATTGCCAATTGTGTGAGTGCGGAAGAGTATGCCAATCTGGAGGAAAGGTTATTTTCTCAGATCAGCAGCAATTTGAGCGAGTTTGGATGTAAGGAAGGGCAGCAGCATGAAGACATTTGAAAAAGTAAAACCCTATCTGAAGCGGCATTATCCCAGGATTTTATTTGGTATCATCATCTTGATCATAGTCGATTTTGCTCAATTGATCATTCCCAAAGTGGTGCAGGTAACCATCGACAGCATTGGCACAGAGGGTTTTGGCAAGACAGATCTTTTGCGCAGCGGTATCATCGTCTTGCTGCTAACCATATTTATGGCGTTATTGCGCTATTTTTGGCGCTTATCGATTTTGGGCTTTTCTTGGCTGGTCGATCGGGGCATGCGACAAGATTATTTTGATCATCTGATGTCGCTCTCGCCCAATTTTTTCAATCGAGTCAAGACAGGCGATTTGATGGCGTATGCCACCAGTGACCTGAATGCGGTGCGCATGTTGGTGGGTTTTGGTTTTGTGATCGGAGTGGATATCTTATTATTGATGATCGCTTCCATCTCGTTTATGGTACAGATCAATCTGAGATTGACTATTCTGGCAGTTCTGCCCATGCCGCTCTTGACGATTGTGATCATCGTTTTGGGTAGGAAAATTCATCATCTTTTTGGTTTGGTGCAAGAATCTTTTGCTGTTTTTTCTGGTCGGGTGCAAGAGAGTATTTCGGGCATTCGGGTGGTGAAGGCTTTTGTGCAGGAAGATGCCGAGCTGGAGAAAGTTTCGGAAAATGCTTATGATTATGTGAAGAAGAATATAAATTTGGTCAAGATCCAAGGCTTATTTCATCCCAGTTTTATGTTGATCATCGGTACCAGCATGATGATCGTGATGGTCTTTGGTGGTGAATTGACAATTATCGGTGAGATTACCAAGGGTGAATATATCGCCTTTTTCCAATATTTGGGTATGTTTGTCTGGCCGATGATTGCCATCGGTTGGGTGACCAATATGTATCAGCGCGGAACCGCCAGTTTGCAGCGGATGAACCGAATCTATTCCGAGCAGCCGGAGATCTTTGACGGCGAGCAGGTCGATAAAACTATCCAAGAACTAAAAGGTAATATTGAGGTAAAGAATCTCTCATTTTCCTATAAAACCGGCAGTGAGCAGATCTTTGATAATATTTCATTTCAGATCGAGCAGGGCAATACTTTGGCGATCGTGGGTAAAACCGGAGTGGGCAAATCCACTTTGATCAATCTGCTGGTGCGGCTCTACAATCCACCCCAGAATAGTATATTTTTGGATGGCAGAGAGCTGTATGAAGTGCCACTGCAAACTTTGCGCGACAGCATTGTGATGGTGCCGCAGGATATTTTTCTCTTTTCCGATACGGTAGCCGGCAATATAGCTTTGGGCAAGCCGGGTGCCAGCCGAGCTGAGATCGAGCAGGTAACCAAGATTGCTCAGGTTTATGCTGATATTATAGAATTTGATCAAGGTTTCGAGACTGTGGTGGGTGAGCGTGGCGTTACGCTTTCGGGTGGACAAAAGCAGCGGATAGCTATCAGTCGGGCCTTGTTGGCCGATCCCAGAATATTGATTTTGGATGATTCGCTTTCGGCGGTGGATACCAAGACAGAGAAGAGTATTTTGGAGCATCTGATTCAATTGCGCCGCAACAAGACCACGATTATCATCGCGCACCGGATATCTTCTCTGCAGCATGCGGAAAAGATAATTGTTTTGGATAAGGCAGAGATTGCTGAAGAGGGCACTCACGCAGAGCTTTTGGCTCGGGGTGGCATTTATCATGATCTCTATGAGAAGCAGCAAATCGAAGAGAAGATAAATCAATGCGAGTAGAGGATTAAGATGAAACCAGAGATAAATATAACAGAAGATAATGTAAACACAAAAGTCTTGGATAAAGATTTGATGAAGAAGCTATTGGTTTATCTGAAACCATATTGGCGCTATTTGGTAGTCTCGTTTTTTATTTTGTTGGCAGTGGCGGCAGCCGAGCTCTCGATGCCGGCGATCACACGGTATGCAGTGGATGAATTTATCACAGCCAATCGCAATGTGCTGGTTTTTGATTCGCAGCAGGCAGCAACAGATTTTGCGGAAAAATATCCCAAACTCAAGTTCAGAGATTATCAGCAGCAGCAGAAATATTATCTCACCTTTTCCAACAACAAGCGCAGTTTCCTCTCAGCTCCAGATTTAGCCGATTTGCGCAAGACTAATCGTTTGTATGAAAAGACGAGTTTTTTGGCTAACAAGCCGGAGAATATTGAGCTTTTGAGTGGCAGTGATTATCTGCAGGTTTCCGACGAACTGTTGGCGATCGAGGCCACAGAATTGCAGCGGGTAGCGGATGAGAAAGATTTGGATAGTAGCACTATGCGTAAATTGCAAAGTAGGAATATTTCCAAACTAAAATTTTTCGGAGCGATCTATCTGGGGATTTTGCTCTTGCAATTTCTCTTCAATTATCTGCAGATCTTTTTTATCAATTACTCTTCGCAGCACGCCATGTACGATCTGCGGCGAGATCTCTTTTCACATCTATCCAAAATGCCCCTGAAATTTTATGATACCAATCCGGTAGGACGTTTGGTGACGCGGGTAACCAATGATGTGCGCACTTTGGATGAGATGCTTTCCAACGGTTTGGTACAATTGCTGCAAGAGTTTGTAGTTTTGGGCGGGATCGTGGTGATGATGCTGATTTTCAATTGGCGTTTGGCGCTGGTCAGCTTCACGGTATTACCGATTACCTACATCTTTTTCCGCCTCTTTATGAAGCGTAGCCGGATTATCTATCGCGAAGTGAGACGGCGGGTCGCCAATATCAACGCTTCTTTGGCGGAAAATATCTCGGGCGTTGCCATCATCCAGCTCTTCAATCAATTGGAAAATAAACGCCAGCAATTCGCCAAAATCAATCAGCAATATTATGAGAAATCGATGGATCAGTTGCGGCTTTTTGCTTTTTTCCGACCGATTATTGGTTCGATGCGGCGGGTAACTTTGGCGATTATTCTCTGGTATGGTGGTGGTCAGATTTTGGATAATGTAATTTCCTTGGGCGTCTTTATCGCTTTCACCAGTTATCTGGATCGTTTTTTCGAGCCGATCAATCGTTTGAGCGAGAAATTTAATATTATGCAAGCAGCGATGAGCGGGATCGAGCGCATCTTTGATTTGATGGAGAAAACTCCCGAAGACACCAATATCAATCCTTTGACGCAGCAGCAAGAGCGTAAGAACTTGGATCAGGCAATCGAGACCGGGTTGGATAAATTTGCCGGTGAGATCGAGTTTAGGAATGTGACCATGGCCTATAATCAGGGCGAGGATGTGCTGAAGAATATCTCCTTTAAGGTGAAGCCGGGCGAGAAAGTAGCTTTGGTGGGACACACCGGATCCGGCAAAACCTCGATCATCAGTTTGTTATCGGGTCTGTATCCTTATCAGCAGGGACAGATTTTGGTAGATGGTGAAGAGATCAAAAATTATTCATTAGCACGTTTGCGCAGTAATATCGGGATTGTGCAGCAGGATGTCTTTATGTTTTCCGGCACGATTCGCGAGAATATAGTTTTGAACAATCAGGCGCTGCTGCCAGAAGATGTGCAGCAAGTGGCGCGTTATGTGAATGTGGACAAATTTATAGAATCGCTACCGGGAAAATATGATGAACCAGTGATGGAGCGCGGCTCGACCTTTTCGGTGGGTCAACGGCAGCTGATGGCTTTTGCCCGGGTTTTGGCTTACAATCCTTCCATTTTTGTCTTGGATGAAGCCACTTCCAATATCGATACCGAAACCGAAATTTTGATTCAGGATGCACTGAAAAAAGTGATGCAAGATCGTACCTCGATTATCATCGCACACCGACTTTCCACCATTCAGCATGTGGATCGCATCATTGTCTTGCACAAGGGTAAGATTATGGAGAGCGGAAATCATCAGGAATTATTGGCGAAAGAAGGTTTGTATTATGATCTTTATCGTCTGCAATATGCTTAGATAATTTGGCAATCTTGCAGCGGATATTTTTTCAATTGCCGGTTGAGCTCTAGAGCTGCCGGCAATATTTTTTGCAGCTCCTGCCAAAAATAGCTGCTATGATTTTTGATTTTGGTATGCAGCAATTCGTGCAGCAGGATATAATCTTGCAAGTCGGCAGGCAGCAGAAAGATCTGCAGATTGAGGCTGAGATTATTTTGGATCGAGCAGCTGCCCCAGCGTGTTTTTTGCAGACGAAAGCTCACTTTATTGTAAACGAAGCCATGTTTAGCAGAGAGAAATAGCAGGCGTTGACGCAGAAAATTTTCGGCAGCCAAGCGCTGAATCTGAGGCTGAGGTAAATTTGTAGCATGTTGAGTCGCCAATTTTTGCAGAGCAATTTGATGTTGATAGACAAATTTCTCTACCTGCTGCTGAGCGGTGCCGGGCGGGTAAGAAACCCGAAAACCGCGAGCTGGTCGGAAACTGAGGCGGATCTGCCGATTACGGCTATCGCAGACAAAGAGTATTGAGCCGATACCGGCTAAGAATTTCCGCTCTTGCCGCATCTTATCTATCCAGCCATTTATCCAATTGAGGTGGTTGGAAATTTTGCATTTTATCCAAGATCTCCTCAATCTCAGAAGAGATGATGATCGCTTGGCGAAATTCGGGACGCATGAATTTTTGGGCGGTCATCTGATCCAAAAATTTGATGAGCGGATCGTAAAATCCCGCCACATTAAGGATGGCGCTGGGTTTTTGGTGATAGCCGATTTGGCCCAGAGTAATCATCTCGAAGAGCTCTTCCAAGGTGCCGACGCCGCCGGGCAATGAGATAAAACCCTCAGCTTTTTGCAGCATCAGAGCTTTACGCTCAGACATATCGGCGGTGATAATCAGTTCGCTGAGTTGGGGATGTTGCACCCGGGTGCGAAAAATTTCCGGCATAATGCCAATAGCAGTTCCGCCGCCCGCCAAAACAGCTGCTGCCACTTGACCCATCAGTCCCAGATCGGAAGCGCCGTAGATCAGATTGATCTGACGCTGAGCCAGAGCCTCGCCCAGCCGAATCGCCTGTTCTTGATAAAGCGGATTTTTACCAGGATTGGAACCGCAAAAAACACAAATATTTTTCATAGAATATCCTTCCAAAATTTTGATAGCAAATTTGGCAGCAAACGTGTGGGCGTAAATCTTTTTGTGTTTTTACTAGCTTGGTAGCTTGCTGCATCCCAAAGTTAGAGAGTGAGTCTGTTCCCGTTTCCCGCATAACGTCTCCTGACTACATTATCCTTGATCCTTGGCTTTACCACTCTTTCTTTCAAGATGTTTTCCAAAGTCCCAATTCCTCTTTCTGGATTCCGGATTCTGCTCAACTCAAAATTCCTACCATTTAAAATTCTTTTTTTGTTCGGTTTGTTGGTTTTTGCCTGCCCCGTGGAATTCGAGGTACGAGACTATTCCACTGGGGTTCGTTGATAAATAACTCTGCGTTTTATTCATCCAATAACTAAAACCTCACTTCCCAGCTCAAAATAACTTCGGTTTAACGATTTTTTTGTTCGGTTAGGGCCACGACGGTGAGCACTGAATTCTTTTACTCTAACCCTTTTGCCGTAGCCTTTGGCCGAAGCGATTAAGAGTTGATGATCTTCGGTGACCAGGTTAGCACCAACAACTC
>JAWOEN010000145.1:0-7226 GCA_046482725.1 Cloacimonadales bacterium (SeqCode) | reverse complement strand
CATTGTGAGATTATTTAAGAGAAGAAAAGACGTCAAATTAAAAAACAAATCAGCTTGCTCCGCTGCAATTTGCTAGAGGAAATTGGCCTGAACAAGTTAATTCTGGCTTACAGAATTCAGAGTTTAGAGTTCAGAATTTAGGAAGAGGAATACTACAGACTTCGCCCCGAAGAATCAAGCTCTACGTCTCGTCAGGTATGCAATTTCCTAGAGGAAATTGGCGTGAACGAGTTAATTATGGCTGGGACAGAATTTACGGTTCACCTTTATGGTAATTTGTTTTTCTCAACAAATCATGATTCGGTGGTTGAGGCTCTCGAAACCACCTCGAATTCCACCCAGTTAAATAGAAGAGATTTCACCCTGTTAAATAAAAGAGATTTCACAGGGCAGGCAGGGCAGGTCTGCAATTTCCTGCAGGATATTTCCCAGAAAAAATCGGGACATCTCATAAACAATTTCCTCCGTTTCAGCCTCTCTTAGCAGGAGAGGTTGGTGAGGTTAGAATCTGGAAATTGTTTATGAATTTATTCATTTTCTTAATCTCGTTCACGCCAATTCCTGCAGGAAATTGCAGACTTTCTCACTGCGCTCTATTTTTTCATTCTTCATTCTTCATTATACATTATACGTTCTTCATTCTTCTCCGCCGCATTCCTTTTCCAGAAAGTAGACGGGTCTTCATTTTCCCATCGTATTCCTCCTGTCTCTCCATCAGTTTACTTGACATGATATCTCAGCCAAATATTTAGGGACAAATGGTGCAAGAGTAAAAGGGAATCTCGTTAAATTCGAGAGCGGTCTCCGCCACTGTAAGCAACATGAAAAAGTTGGATTTGTTAGAAAGCCACTGAATTTTTTTTGGGAAGGCGAAAATCCAATGTTGCAAGCCAGGAAACCTGCCATTAAGCTAATATTTTATAGTCACGGAGTCATTGACGATAATTTGTCTATAGCTTGATCCCTTTTATTCACAAAAAAAAGCAATAAAAGGACGAGCAATGTTAGAAAAAAAATCAAGTATTAGATCTGAACAAATTCAACCGCAATTGCCTGGTTTTACCTCCACTTTCCAATTATTCATCCGATATGCTTTGCTACTAATTCTTCCGCTTTTTACAGCTTGCAATTTAGGCAAATCCGCTTCCACACAACCTCGTTATGTCATCACCTCGCCCGAAGTTGCTGAAATCGTAGCGCTCTTGGGTGCTGCAGATAAAATCGTGGGCGTAAGCAGTGAGTGCGATTATCCCCCATCTTTACAAGAGCTGCCCAAAGTCGGAACCTTCGGGCAGATAGATTTTCAAAAAGTAATAGAACTTGATCCCAGCTTGGTTTTCACTTCTGGTTTGGAACAAAATAAATTATCCGCAGACCTAAAAAAACTCGATATTCCCACAGCCTCGATCTATTCTCAGTCGTTAGCTGAGATGTACGATAGCATTTTAGAAATCGGAGAAATAATCGGCAAATCTCAGCGGGCCCAAGCAGTGACTGATAGCCTGAAATTAGCAGTGCAAAAGCTGCAAGCTAGAAAATTGACAACTGCTAAAAATGTCTATGTAGAGATTTATGGTGATCCTATCATGACAGTTTCCGATAGCTCCTATGTGGGCAATCTGATCGAACTGATCGGCGCCAATAATATCTTTGATACTTTGCCGCGCGATTATTCGCGGGTCAGTGCTGAAAAAGTAGTAGCGGCAAATCCGGAAATCATCATCCTCACTTATCCGGGTGTGAAGCCGGCTGATATTGCGCAGCGCCGCGGTTGGCAAGAGCTAGCAGCAGCGCAAAATCAACGCATCTACAACATCGATGATATCAATCCCGATCTGATTTTACGCAGCACACCTCGCGTGATTTTGGGCTTGGAAAAATTATTGGAGATTTGTGATGACTAAAAATATTATCAGTCTTAGCTTTCTGCTGCTTTTTGCCGCAATGATTTTTCTCTACATAACCTACGGCGTTAGCTCCATGCACATTTTATGGGCGCTACGCTTTCCGCGGCTGCTACTGACTTTGTTGAGTGGATTCGTTTTGGCCGGCGTTGGTTTCTCTTTTCAAGTGATGCTGGATAATCCTTTGGCCGAACCCTATATTTTGGGAATTTCATCCGGTGCTGCTTTCGGCAGTATCTTGGCTGCGGTCAGCGGGCTTTATCTGCTGATGCCAATTTTCGGCTTTGCCGGAGCTTTTCTTACCATGATCTTGGTTTGGAGCTTGGCTCATCTGGGTGGACAATTTGACAAAACCAAATTGCTGCTTTCCGGCATTATCATCGGCATGTTTTTCTCTGCCCTGATCTCCTTGATCATCTATTTCAATCAGCAAGATATCGGCAATATTCTCTCGGTATTGATGGGAAATCTGGGGCATATCTTCAGTAATCAAGAGTGGAAAATATTTCTGGTTGTCTTAGCTATCTCACTATTTCTGATGCTCTATCTCTTCTCACTTGCCAAGCAATTACAAATTCTCTCAACCGGCGATCTGGTCGCCACCAGCATCGGAATAGATGTGAAAAAATTGCGGCGTCGTATATTTTTGGTTAGCAGTTTATTGACCGGCATCACCGTGGCTTATGCCGGCATTATTGGCTTTATCGGTTTGGTGGTGCCACATTTGGTCAGGATGATTTTCGGCTCGCGCCAAGATATTATCTACTCAGCTTTGGGGGGAGCCTTTTTGCTACTGCTTTGCGATTTTATCGCGATGCATATTGCCGTCGTCGAGTTACCGGTTGGCATCATCACAGCCTTTATCGGTTGTCCCTTCTTTATTTATGTAATGGCTAAAAGAGCCTAAATATTCCATTCAGCCTTTCTGGCTGAAAAAATAGTTCTTTAAAAAATGTATAGAGTGGAATGAAATCAGGTCAGATCCCATTAGCTGGAACCTGACCTGAAGAAAAAATCATCAAAGAGGACTTTAATAAAAGTCTTTAAAAGAGGACTTTAGTAAAAGTCTTTAAAAGAGGACTTTAGTAAAAGTCTTACATTGTGATTTTGATATCTTTGATTTCGGGATATTTTTCCAGATGCTCGCGGATCTCTTCGGCGACATTTTCCCGATGCTCATCGAATTTGGGTATTTCGATATCGATGGTAGCGATTCCATTATCCAAGCCGACATATTTCACCATCTTCAGAGTGACGATGCTTTCGCCGACTTTGGGATAGATCACTTTTTTCAGCTCATCCACAATGGTCTCTTTGCTAAAACTATCTGCTTCGGCCAGGCCGTGCTGAATGCGATAATCTTTTATCGCTTTTTGCAGAGTATCCACTGCCAGAACAGAACAGTGCATCTTCACGGGTGGTAAGCCGTCCAAGGCATCGGCTGCTTCTTTCCAGGTAATTTTTTCTGCTTCTTCCAAAGTTTTGCCCTTGGCCAGATCGGTGATGATCGAACCGGTGGCGATATTGGAAGCACAGCCGTAAGACTGAAATTTGATCTCTTCGATTTTGTGAGAAGATTCATCAACTTTTAGATAGATGGTTACTTGGTCGCCACAGGCAGGGCTGCCCTCTGTAGCTTCAATGTCAGCATTTTCCAGTTTTCCCACATTGTGTGGTTTCATAAAATGATCTAAGACTTTTTGTGAATATTGCATGCTTACTCCTAGCTTAATTTTCTTCTTTGTATAAGGGACTGCGACGTCGTAATTCTTGCACGATTTCGGCTAATTTCTCGACTGTATAATCTATCTCGGCTTTGGTATTATAGCGGCTCAGCGTGAACTTGATCGAACTGTGAGATTGCTCGTGGTTGCGACCGATTGCCATCATCACATAATTTGCCTTCAGGCCTTTGGAAGCGCAAGCGCTCCCGGTGGCTGCCGAGATTCCCACCATATCCAACATCATGATAATTGCCTCGCCTTCGATATAAGCAAACGAGATGTTCATATTGTGCGGAGCTCGACCTTCTATTCTGGGGCCATTCAGCAGAGTGTGGGGAATGGTAGCCTCGATCTTTTCCAGCAGATATTTTTGCAGTGAGCGGATATGCGCATAGTGTTGCTCAAAATCTGAGAAGATCAATTCGACAGCTTTCGCAAAGCCGGCAATCGCTGCGATGCTGATAGCACCGGTTTCATATTCATCGAGGCGATTCACACCATGTTTGGTCGGAGCGATCTTGATGCCCTTTCTGATGTAGAGCGCTCCCACGCCTTTGGGTCCGTGAATTTTATGAGCGCTGATGCTCAGCAGGTCGATGCCCAGATCTTTCACATCCAGCGGATATCTGCCATAAGCTTCGCAAGCATCGACGTGCATGGCGATCTGCTGATCGGCTGCATCTAAGACTTGGCGATATTTTTTGATCGGCTGCATAGTGCCCAAAGTATGATTGCTCATGGTTGTCATAAACAAAATAGTATCTTCTTGGATAGCTTCGCGCAGATCTTCCGGATCGACAAAACCTGATTCATCAGCGGGAAGATATGTTACATCAAAGCCACTTTTTTCGAAGTAGGCTGCGTTGGTTAGCAGGTCGGGATAATCAACTACCGACACGATCAGGTGCGTGCCTTGACCGGCATTTTCACTGATATAACCCTTGATTGCCAGATTGTTGGCCGATGTACCACCATTGGTGAAATGCAGCTCGCTATCTGCCGCTCCCAGCGATTCAGCAATCGTTTTACGAAATGCTGCCAGATCAGAATTTATCTGTCCGCCGGTAGAAACAAAATTCTCCGGGAACTGAAATTTTTCCCGCATGAAGGGTAACATCGCTGTGATTACTTCTTCGGCAGGTTGCGAGGTAAGACAATTGTTGAAGTATACTCTTTTCATCATGATCTCCTTATATTTTCATTACTGTTTTTTTTGATAATATCATCCAGATTTATCGAGCTGAAATACTCTTCCAGATGAGTTTCGATTTCATTCCACAATTTGTGAAAACCGCAAGGCAAACCAATGCAATATTCGCGCTGTTGATAATCAGTTTCACAATTGGTTTGGGAAATGTTATCTTCCACCGCCCACATAATATCATTTAGCGTAATATCATGGGTTGCTCGCTGCAGTAGATAACCTCCGTGAGCTCCTTGCACGCTGGTTATCAGCTCGGCCCGCTTCAGCTTGGCAAAGAGCTGCTCCATATATTTTCTGGGCAGATTTTGCCTGGTGCAGATCTCCAAAATGGAGACAGGCCGCTGATTTTGCAGTAGGGCCAATTCTGTCAGGCCACGTACCGCGTATTCGGTTTTTGTAGAAATATGCATGATTAATCTCCTGTTTCAGGGGATAACATAGTAATCTAGTAGGATTTGGCAAGCAGTTTTTGTGATGCCTGCCTAAATATAATAATAGTAATAAGATAGAATAAAGAAGGTAAAATGAGATTAGCAGAAGTTTCGTTATCATATCAAGAAAATTTGGTGATAGATCGACTATCATTGAGTTTTGAAAAGAGAGAATTTTGCGCACTTTTGGGACCCAATGGTGCCGGAAAATCTACATTGCTGAAAAGTATGATCGGCTATTTGCAGCCCACATCCGGGCAGATCTATTTTCAGGGCAAAGCTTTGTCTGATTGGAACCGTAAAAAACTGGCGCAAAATATCTCGTTGATTCCGCAAGATTTTATGCTGCAATTTGATCATCAGGTGCAAGAGCTGATCTTGATGGGGCGCTTTCCCTATCTAGGCTATTGGCAAAATTATAGTGCAACAGATTATCAGGTCGTGCAAAAGATCATTGCGCAATTGGATCTGCAGCATTTGGCCGAGAAGAAATTTTCGCAATTAAGCGGAGGTGAACGGCAAAGAGTGGCGATTGGTCGAGCTTTGGCGCAAGAAGCCGATACTATTTTGCTGGACGAAGCTTTTTCCCATCTCGATCTCAATCATCAAATCGAGATAATGCAATTGCTCGCAGAGATCAATCGCCAGCAGCAAAAGCAGATTATCCTGGTCTCTCACAATATCAATCTGGCAGCCGAATATTGCGATCGGGTGATTATGCTGAAAGCCGGCAAATTGATCGCTGATGGCAGCCCGGAAGAGGTGATTACGCAATCCAATATCGCCCAGCTCTATGGCAGCAAGATCACGATCCGACCCAATCCGCTCACCGGAAAACCAAATTTGATCTATCCGGGAATCTCTGCAACTTCCCAATCTGATAAAAGGACTAAAAGTGAAAATTCATAAATTATATCTAATAATCATCATAAGTTTATTGGCAACTCAAATCTGGGCTCTGAGCGTGAGCGGCCGCGTTTTGGATAGTCAGCAAAAACCGATCTCAGAAGCTGTGGTTTCGGTAGGCGAATTTGCCGTCTTTACCAACTCAGAAGGCATCTTTCATCTAAGAAATATACCGGCAAAGCAAAAGATCTTGATTCATAAAATCGGCTATCAAGATCGCTATCTTCTGCCGCAACAGATCAGCATGTCGATCAGATTGGAAAGGGATGTTTTGCCAGCTGAAGGCATCTCGGTCAGCCAGCGACGCCAGCAGAGAACTGCTTTGAATAGTTCTGATAAAATCGTTATCCAAAATAGCGATACGGGCTCGGCTGATCTGGCCGGACTCCTAAAACAATATGCTGATATCCAGGTAAAAGGCTCCTCATTATTGGGCGGAAAGCAAACCATCAAGCTGGGTGGAAACAAGAGCAAGCACACATTGGTAATGTTGGATGGAGTCGCATTGAATATCAATGGCGAAGATTTTGATATTTCCTCCATTCCCCTAGCTCTGATCGACAAAATCGAGATTATTCCCAACAATGCCGGAGCTCTTGGTGGTAGTGGTGCTATCGGTGGTATTGTCAATATTATCACGCGAGAGCAATTAGCTTATGATGCTTCTGCCGGCAAAAAATATCTCTTCAGCAATAAAAACAGCTGGCAGAGTGGTTCTTTCGATCTGAGAAAAGCTCAAACACAGATCTCCTTCTCACGCTCGCTTTGGCAAGCTTATGCCCTGATCTCCCGAGCAGAGGCTGAGAATGATTTTGGCTATTACAATAAAATTACTGAATCTAATGAAACCAGAGCCAACAACGCTTCTGAAATTATAGATGGGGCCTTGCGCATCTCTTGGCAAACAGAGCATTTCCAAAGCAAATACAATCTTATCTACCAAGATTATTATAAGGAATTGCCTGGGGCTATCAGTACGCTGAGCATGTTTGACCAAAGCTACAAAGAGGGCTACACGCTGCGGCAGCATCTCAATCTGTCCTACCGTTATAAAATG
>JAWOEN010000139.1:0-3770 GCA_046482725.1 Cloacimonadales bacterium (SeqCode) | reverse complement strand
TTGGAGGGAGCTAAGGTGAAGAGTTTGAGTTTTACAAACCCCCATTGGCAAAAGTTGTAACTCCCCATGGGGGGGGGGGGGCTTAGCTCGTAGCTTATTGGCATTGAATAAAGCATAATATTATTTCCTAATGTTTGATTAAAAGATGATATACTTAATTGCTTATTAATGAGCTGGGTGTCAAATGAAATTTTTTATTCAATACTTGCGGTATAATTCGGCTGCTCTGTTGCTATTTTTTTTTCTAGCCTGCTAATTTTGATAACACCCTTTTTACCCAATTCGATATCCATCTGGCCGGAGCTGTTATCTTGAGCCAAGGTAATTTTGAGACCGCTAATCTTTTTTGTTTCTCTATTAGCTCACCAAAACAAAATTCGCTTAGGCTAGCAACATAACAAAAATTCACATGCTGAGACAAGCTTTGATCTTGCCACTCAATTTATCATTTGATCCCTCTTCTGTAGCCGATCTATGTGATTTTATTTTGCTTGACGGAAAAACGATAGTGTAATTTATACACAATCATTCTTAGGAGTAAACATGAGCATAGAAGATAAAAAGTTCGCGAAATTACAAAAATCAGCTTTTAATTATGCCCTCTATCGAGTGCGGAATTTTGAAGCTGCTGAAGCAATATCTCTGGAAGTTATGTCACTCTATCTTTTACAATATAACAAAATAAGCAATGCTGAAAAATGGGTAATCAATGCTTGCAAAATTCACTGCCAGAAACTCTTTCGTCAGGAAAAGAGAGAAAAAGATCTAACCAATTCATTGCATACAGAGCTCAGCAATCATATCGAGAAATTTTCCGAAGATAATCAAAAATTGCGCCAAGCTTTTCAAGAAAGTTATCAAGCCCTAAATGATGATGAGCTTTCCACTTTGCTCTACTATTTTCATTGCGACCAAAGCATCAAAACCATGCATGAGACCACCGAAGAATCTTATGCTGCGCTACGCCAAAAAATATCTCGCATCAAAAAGAAGCTGAAAGCAGAAACATTTCGCCGCTTGGGTTATTATGGCTCCAAAAAAATCGTCACACCTCAGCTAAATTCACTGATCAAAACTTTCCTCAAACGCTTCAAGCAACATGCGGAAGCCGATACTCTAGATAAAATGTTTTACTATTTCTCGGAAGTCGATCTGCAGAAATTCGATCTGACTTTTGGTCTGAAAAAAATATTGGATTATGATATCGTAATAGAAAATTCCATCTATAAAACCTGGGTAATTTTTGAGGATAGCGTTGGCACCCCAAAATCTTTTACCATGAGCTTTATCATCGATGACAATAATCATCTGAAAATTACTTCTCCCCCGAAATTGCTGAAGCAATTAGCCGTAGTGAAAGCAGATTCCCTGCCTGGCAAAGAGCTGAGTAACGTTTTGGCAAAAATCCCGGAAGATTTGAGTGGACATCCGGAATTATCCAAAGAAGATCTACAGAAATTTCTGCTACAACTAGAAAAGAATAAACAAAATCCAGAGTGATTACTTTTTTACTTTTTTCTAATAACAATTTTTAGCCACTATTTGGCACTATCCCTCTCTGCTTTTGAATTGACAGCCTCAGACAATCTCATAATTTTTACGCAAAATCAATAAAGGACAAATTTTATGCGAGCAAATCATTTGGCTGGATATTATGGAGTTACTGCCTTTGGTGAGAGCCACGGCAAAGCGATGGGCGTAGTTTTGGAAGATGTGAAGCCGGGAATAGATTTTCCCATCGCCGCCATCCAAGCAGCTTTGGAGGCAAGACGCCCCGGTCGTGGAAAGTTTTCTTCCTCGCGCCAAGAGGCTGACAAACTGGAGATTATCTCGGGAATCTATCAGGGCAAAACCACCGGAATGCCGATCTGCCTGCTGATCTATAACCAAGATGCCCGTTCAGGCGATTACGATCATTTGGCGGAAATCTTTCGTCCGGGACATGCTGATTTTAGCTGGTATCAAAAGTTCAAAATTTTTGATCATCGAGGCGGAGGCCGAGCTAGTGGACGCGAAACTATCTGCCGGGTAGCGGCCGGCGCTACAGTAGATCATGTTTTGGGTAAAATCAAAATTTCTACCTATCCCATCCAAATCGGTAAATTTCGAGCTCGACAATTTGATTTTCCCCAAAATGATTTGCAGTGGCCGGATTCTGATACTTTAGGCGAGCTAGAAGCATATCTAGCTGAAATAGCAGCGCAAGGTGATTCGATTGGAGGAGTTGTAGAGCTAAAAATCGAGCATCTACCGGCCGGTTTGGGCGATCCTGTTTTCGAGAAACTGGATGCCAATTTAGCAGGCGCGATCATCTCTTTGGGAGCAGTTAAGGGCATCGAATTTGGTCTGGGTTGGCAATTGGCGGAATTATCTGCTAGCAGCGCCAATGACCAGATCTCTGCTGAGAAATGGCAGAGCAATAATTGCGGCGGTATTTTGGGCGGAGTCAGCACCGGCCAGCCCCTAATTTTGCGTTTTGTAGTAAAGCCCACTCCCTCGATAAATCAGCCACAGCAGACGCTCAACCAAGCTGGGCAAGCAACTATTTTCAGCAGCGGCGGTCGCCACGACACGGTCATTATTCCGCGCCTGATTCCGGTTGCTGAAGCGATGGTTAAGCTTGTTTTGGCAGATGCGATCAGTCATCAAAAATTGCTCAGCACAGCCCCCAGGGATTTGTCAGATTATCGGGAAGCATTTGATAAAATCGATGAAGATATTTTATTAGCATTGCGGCGTCGGCAAGAATTAGCCAAAATTACCGGTCATTGGAAAAGAGAAAATCAGCAAGCAATCGAAGATACAGACCGTGAAAAGTATCTATTAGCCGACCTCTGCCAGAAAGCAAAACAATTTGATCTAGCGGAAGAATTGATCAAAAATATCTGGCAATTGATAATACGAGAGAGCAAAAAAGTACAATGATCATTCTTTCGCTTCCCATCGATCAGTCAGCGCAAATCATCGACCTGCCCAGCTCTTGCCAACACTTGGAGCTGCGGTTGGATTATCTAAAAAAGCCCACTTCATTTCCCATCAGCAAATTACGCTCTGAACAGATTATCACCATCCGTGATCAGGCGGAAGCTGGCAAAAATTTTTGTCCCTTATCATCCAAACTAGCCTTTTATCAAAAAGCTATCGCTAGAAAAAATTGTCTGGTTGATCTGGAATATCGCAATTACTCGGCGGAAATTCCAGCAACCAATCTGATCCTCTCCTATCATGATTTTTCCCAAAATTTTGATCTGCCCCAATTGCAAGCTCTGATCCAAGCTAGCAACCGGCTAAAGGCAAAATATCTGAAAATAGCTGTCAATATCAACAGCTATCAACAATTTACGCTCTTAGCAAATCTAATCAAACAAGCCAACAAACCGGTTATTTTGGTGGGAATGGGAAAGTTGGGCAAGCTCTCTCGCCTCCTGTACAAACATCTCGGCTCAGCAGCCACCTATATTGGGCTGGCAGCAAAGCCTACAGCCAGCGGTCAACTCTCGCTGCAGGAGGCAGAACTTTTCTCATTATCAGCGATCGAGCCAACTACCTCTTTGGGCGGCTTGATTGGCGGCGAGCAAGTATATCACTCGCTGGGCATGAAATACTATAATCAGCTCTTTCAGCAGAAAGCTTTCAATGCCCGCTATCTGCCCTGGTTTGTTGATGATTTTTCAGATTTTTGGCAATGGCTGTTATCTCACAAAACTCTCTTCTACGGATTTTCCATCACCATGCCTTATAAATCAGAGATCGCTTGCAGACTGGGTTTA
>JAWOEN010000118.1:0-3932 GCA_046482725.1 Cloacimonadales bacterium (SeqCode) | reverse complement strand
TTTTTCGATAAATAATAAAATAAGCAATGGGAGGAGCAAATGTTAGTGGATCGTATCGTTCCCTTTATCATCATCGGATTGGGATTTTTGATTTGTCAGAAAATTTTTCAAGCTCATCCTTTGAGCATTTCATTTTTGAAGCAACAGCCTCAGCCAGTTAAAGTTTTGGCGATTTGGAGCGTTGCTTTGGCAATTATTTTTGTTCAGCTCAATTACCTCTGGAAAATCTTTGCTCGCTTGGCTGAGGTGGAAGTGCTGGTGATGCCCATTTATATCCTGCTATTTCTCTTTATCTTCTTCTATTTTTGGAGTTTTTACTATCGTCGCTGAACCAAGTTGGTAGAAAGCTATTCAATTTAGTGTGCCAGAAACTATACAAGCGCAACTCTGAGAAGCCTAGATTAATATAAAGCTAATTATTGTCAGTATAAAGAGAGTGATATCAAAATATTTATTGAGCTAGGAATATTTGTCATCAAGAAAATTATGTTAATTAATTTGTTATCAAACAAGTAGAAATGAAGCGATAAAAAAAACCGCCAGAGATAAAGGCTGGCGGTATACTATATATTTTATGCTGAGTTTAGCGTTTATCGATACTGCAATTTATGAATTAATTCTCGAATTTTTTCATCTGCAGAGTAGCTCTTGTTTCCACTGCCATAATCATGAGGATCGATCTCAATACTCATAGCCAAAAGATCGTCTTCTACCAGATAGTTTATCTGATCCACTGTAAAACTATATTCTGGATAATCTTCGTCAAACCAATTGTTGGGTATCATAAAAGTGCGAGCATCACTATCAACAAATTCTTGCTTGTTTTCGTTATTTCCAACTTCAGCATGTCCAATACCAGTAACTTGTTGCAGGTCGCTATCTATGCTGGGATTCAGTTGCCAATCTAGTTGCATGCCATCAGCCATTACATAATTTTCAGGCCAATCAACCTCTGGCATTATTGCTTTGGACAATCCGAAATGATAATTTGAGCCATCGATGCTTAGTTCAAAATCATGCTCTTCATGATCAGCAGAAAGTGAAACATATCCTCCCCATGAACCTTGCCATGGTATTAACTCTATCACTTCATTATCGATTTTTAGCTCTGCAGTTTGGATATTGCTCGCTTCAAAATTGTTTAGAACCACCATGTACTCATCGTCTTTTGTTTGAGAGTCTGCAAACATACTTTTACTAATAGCAAAATAATAACCATAATCTTCCGGGTCGATTTCTGGACCTGTGCTTGATCCGTTGTCCTTCTCATCTTCGGAACATCCAACCAAAGAAAGTGATAAAATTGCAAAAGTTGCAATTAGCAAAACCATAAAACGTTTCATAATTTTTCCTCCTTGCATAATAGTCTAAGGTGTCATATAGTATTGTCAAATAATAAAATAAGTATAATGGAAGTCATTGAGAAAAGGGATGCAAAAAAGATATTTATTCACTATTAAAATGCTGCCCTGACAGATTTTCCCAAGACTTATACTATTCCAAATCAACTTTATCAGGATATTATCCAAACTGTACTATCTAACTATACCAATGTTATAATTCTTAATTATAGTAGCATTAAGACATCAAACTTGACAAAGCTAGTTAAAATTAGAAATATTTGCACTTTAGTAAATTATGTTAAATTATGTGTTATCAAACAAGTAAAAAAAAGGCGGCAATTATGAAGAAATTTACGGTTTTATTATTTTTAATCATGTTCACATTTTTAGCAGCAGAGTGGACGATTGTAGAAACTTTCAATATTCCCGGAAAAGCTTCTGGTTTGGCTTGGGACGGCGAATATCTCTACAGCGGAATTTATGGCGTCAATGGCAGTGATATCTATCAGATCGATCCCAGTGACGGCTCTTATCAGTTACTATTTTCCGATCCTGAATTGGATGATACTTATGGTCTGACCTATGATGGTGAATATCTCTGGCTGACAGATCACCGCAACGGAGCTTCGCAGCCGGCAGTTGCTTATCAATATGATTTTGCAGGCAATATTCTAGCTCAATTTGATTTACCGGATCATTATATGTCGGGACTTGCTTATGATCAGGGCAATTTCTGGGCTGCCACCTACTATCCCGATGGCCCCAGTATTATTTATCAGGTAGATAATAGTGGCAATATTCTGCAGCAGTTAGATTATTCCTTGCCTTCCAATTCCGAACAACCTTGGGATCTTTGTCTGGAAAACGGAGCTTTGTGGGTGGCAGATTATGATGATGATGCTTTGCATAAATTGGACACAGCTGATGGTACGATTTTGGAAAGTCAGCCCAGTGAAAATATCAAGCCATCGGGCGTGGTCTTTGATGGCACCTATCTTTGGTATGTGGATGGAGAGCTTTCTTCCGAGGCTGTCTTGTACAAAGTAGACCTGGGTGGAGGCGGCACCCCCGATATTGCAACCGATTGGCAGGAGTATGATTTTGGATTTGTAACTGTGGGAAACGTAGCTGAAGTAGATGTGCAGATATCCAATAATGGTACTGCAGATCTCGTAATTTCCGAGCTACAATTTAGCGATCTGCAATATTACCACGAGGCAACTTTGCCGCAGACAATTGCAGCTGGTGCAACAGAAACTATTACTCTCTATTTTGCTCCGGATAGTTATGGTGCTTATCCCAGCCAGTTGGAAATATTTTCCAACGATCCGCTCAATCCGCAGCTTACCTTGCAGCTAGCAGCTTATGGTTTGTTGGAAAATCCCACTTTGGTAGTAGAGCCAGCTGCTGCAGATTTTGGCTCGATTCGCACCGCAAGCAGCCGCAGCCTACTAGTTGATCTCAGTAATCAGGGCAGCACTAACTTGGAGATTAGCGATATCATTATTGATGACGAGCAGTTTTATTTGGATGATGTTTTGAGTTTTGAATCAGTTTTTTGGCTAGGTTCGGCCGACACTTTGCAGGCCAGAATTTGGTTTTATCCCTCAGAGAGCGGCACTTATCAGTCAGAGGCTGCTATCTACAGCAATGATCCTGATAATATGATCTTTACATTGGAGCTGCAAGGTAGTGCGGTAACAGAAGATTTCTCGCAAGGCCAGCTGGTTTGGCAATATCAGGTTAGTGGTGGCTACGATAATTCTATCAAGGCAATCCGCCAGATCGAAGATATCACGGGAGATAATCACCATGATTTGATTGTTACCTCGGAAGATTATCATATTCGCGCCTTTAACGGTAATTCAGACAGTTATGCCGATCTACTTTGGGAGCTGGAAATTCCGGGAGGCAATGTTTTCGATCAAAAAAGCTTGGAGATCGTAGAAGATCTCGATGGCGACGGCTATCAGGATATCATCATCGGAACCGGAGGTAGTGATCGAGCAGTGCGGGCTATATCAGGCAAAACAGGCGAGATGATCTTAGTCTATCAGACCAACGTTTATGGCAGTGGGGGAGTGGTTTATCAGGTCGAGGCCAGTCAAGATTTCACAGATGATGGCGTGATGGATGTTTTGGCAGCTAGCGGCAATGACATCGATGGTACAGGTCCCCAAAGAATTTTTCTGTTTGATGGTTCGGTTGGCACTGTACTTTGGGATTTTTATGCACCCGGACCCAAATTTTCTTGCTTAGCAATCGAAGATGTGAACGGAGATGGAATCCCAGATGCAATCGGAGCCGGATCCAACACTACCGAAACTACTGGAATGGTTTATGGCATTGATGAAGCCAGTGGAAATCAAATTTGGGAGTTTTCCACTGCAGGTACATCTGTTTGGGCTTTGCAAGCAAGCGGAGATCTCAATGCTGATGGGATCAATGATATTATCTTAGGTGATTTTGGCGGTAATCTTTATGCTCTTGATGCGGCCTTGCATCTATTTCAAAAAAATCTTCGTATGATTCATATATTGTTCCATTTATTTCCCAAACATAATGATTTACATTACCTTCATCAGTGGC
>JAWOEN010000092.1:0-6806 GCA_046482725.1 Cloacimonadales bacterium (SeqCode) | reverse complement strand
ATTTTATTCAATCCTTATTAGACGAAGAAGCAGATCTTGAACAATTCATCGAGGCTGATGAGCTCGAAAAATCGCAAAGATTAGGCATCCAATATAATTATGAAGCTAGGAAATATTTGATATCTTATGAGCTTGATCTCGCAGTAAAAGCGATGATGCTAGCAGATAAAAACTCCTATCAAATTTCAGAGGAAACTATTGCTGCTTCCTACTCAAAAATCACGCTTCAGATCGCCAAGTTAGATTACGAAAAAGAGTATTATTTCAAAAATAGTAAATTGATTTCACCTCTCTCATATTTTAGTAAAGACTGGCTCACAGCCGAATCTAAGTATTTTAGATTTATCTTGGCAGATAGTGCGCTGACCAATCAAAAAGCGATTCGGGAATTAGATAATTTTGTAGATGATATTTTGCAATTATTAGATTTTTCAGAAGCTAAAAAAGTGATGCTGAAAGAGAAGAAAATATTTTATATTTTATGTCAAGATCAAGAGCAGATCAAGCAATTGACTGGGTACAATACTCGTGGTATCTACTATTTAGCTTCAGATACCATTGTTTCTACTTTCAACACTCATTATCATGAATTAGTTCATCTACTGATCAATTATCGGCTGGGTAATTTGGGAAAATTTACAAATCCATTTTTATTGGAAGGGTTGGCTGTAGCGTTGGGAGGACGAGGTGGTAAGAAAGCGGAGATTATTCATGATCTGGGATTTTTTCTAAGCCAAAATGATTTTGTTTCCTACAAGGATTTGTTGTCCTCGGAAAATTTTTATCAATCTGACGCATCAATTACTTATCCGGTTAGTGGACTTTATCTAAGGTTTCTGATCGACTATCTTCCAATTGGCAAGTTGCTTGATTTATATCAAAAATACAATTATGCTGATTTTCAAATTAGTGAGATATCTCTTGATGATCTACCTAATGAGGCAATTTGGCAAAACTATATCGCAGATTACGAATCTTTCAAAAAAATCAAAGTTTCATCTTTTCTGGGTGAAAATCTGATAACCTCCCAGCAAAATCTAAATATCTTTGAGCAAGGTGAATATTATGAATTTGAGACAGAGGCAGAAATTCTTCTGTTAACTAAAGCAAAAGAAGGTTATCCTAACTATGTTAGCAGCATTTTCTCTGAAATTCTACCTCGGGCAAATTACCAGTCTGAAGCTTATCTCATCTCTATCGATTCTGCTGAGATAAATATTTATGACCTTTTTACAAATAATCTCATTGCTTGCTACCTCAGCAGTTTTAGTAGTTCTCAGAGCAAGGTTCCTCAGCAAAAAGGCTGGTATAGATTTTCTCTGCAGCAAGCAATCTTTGAGCAGCCTCTAAATAAAATGAAAATCATTGGGAAAAGTTTGCCAGATAATGATTGAGAGAGGAACTGGGCAATTCCTTATCATCAACCAAAAAAAGATTGCCTTCTAATCTGCTCTTTCATAATTTGACAAAAATTGGAGGTAATTTGGAAGATATATTTGTTTGGTCAGAAATAAAAGAATTACGCGAAAAAATCGCTTACCATAATCGGCTTTACTATGAAGCTGCTGAGCCAGAAATCAGTGATTATGAATATGATCAATTGGTGAAAAGGCTGGAAAAGCTGGAGCGTGAATATCCTCAATATCGAGATCCGGATTCTCCGCTGAAGCGGGTGGGTTCTGATTTAACGGCTGAGGCCAAAGTTATCGCGCACAAAGAGCGGATGTATAGTTTGGATAATGCCTACTCTCTGCCCGAAGTAAAAAACTTTTTACACAAAATATCAGATGATATCCCCCAAGTTACCTTGGAACACAAAATCGATGGTTTTAGCCTCAACCTCTATTATGAAAATGGAAAATTGCAATATGCTACCACCCGTGGTAATGGCTTTGAAGGCGAAGTAATTACTGCCAATGTTCTCACCATCAAATCTATTCCCACCACAATAAATTATCAACCAGCCATAGAGATTCGCGGCGAAATATTTCTTCCCAAGCAAGAATTTGCCCGCCTCAATGCTGAACGTGAAAAAGCTGGATTAAAGCTTTTTGCCAATCCCAGAAATGCAGCGGCCGGCACCATCAAACTAAAAGACAGCAGCAAAGTGGCTGCCAGAAATTTGGATTCGATTATCTACTCTATTGGTTTGCATCAAGCGGGAGATTTCTCTTCACAACGAGAATTATTGGATTTTCTTAAGCAGAATAATTTCCATACCAGCAGCTACACACTAACCACCAATGACTTTCAGCAGATCGAAAAATATTGCCAGCAGTGGGCTGAACAGCGTCTGGAATTGGCTTATGAAATCGATGGGATTGTGATCAAGGTTGATGATTTTGCTCTGCAACGCAAATTGGGCTACACTAGCAAAAGTCCCAAATGGGCGATCGCTTATAAATTCAAAGCTGAAGAAAAAAGCACTGAGTTGTTAGAAGTGAAATTTCAGGTAGGCCGAACAGGTGCGATCACTCCGGTGGCCATCTTGCAACCGGTCAATCTTGCCGGTAGCACTGTCTCCCGTGCTACTTTGCACAATCAAGATGAGATCAAGCGGCTAGATTTGCATCTGCATGATGAGGTTGTCTTGATCAAATCGGGTGAGATTATTCCCAAAATAATTCGCGTCAACAAGCACGCCCCAGATTTAGCAGCCAATACGATTGCTTTCCCAGAAAATTGTCCTGCCTGTGGAACCCAATTGCATAAAGCAGATTCCGGTGTCATCAGTTATTGTGATAATCTCAATTGTCCGGCGCAGCTCTATCAGAGAATTCGGCATTTTGCCAGCCGCGAAGCTGTCGACATCGACGGTTTGGGTGATGCTTTGATTCGGCAATTATTGGATAACCAGTTGCTTGATTCGATAGAATCTATCTACCAACTGGATTATGCTAAAGTAAAGCAATTGGAAAAGCAGGCTGATAAATCTGTAGAAAACTTAAAAGCGGCTATTGAGAAATCCAAACAACAAAAATTTGATAAGATATTATTTGGTTTGGGCATTCGTTATGTGGGGGCTAAAACTTCTCGTTTGTTGGCTCAGCACTTTCAGGATATCGAGCAATTAGCTGCCGCTTCCATTGAGGAATTGATGGAGATAGATGAGATTGGAGAGAAGATAGCTGTCTCAATTTATGAATTTTTCCAAACACCGCGCAATCTTGAAATGATCGAGAATTTGCAGAAATTGGGTGTCAATTTGACTGCGACCGAGCAAAAGCAATCAGAGCTTTTGGCAGAAAAATCTTTTCTCTTTACCGGTAGTCTAGAGCAATTTACCCGCAAAGCAGCGCAAGAAATGGTTTTCAAAAATGGAGGAAAAATATTATCTTCAGTATCCAAAAATTTAGATTATCTGGTTGCCGGCGCCAAAGCGGGCTCCAAACTAACCAAAGCCCAAAACATCCCCAGCATTAAGATTATTTCTGAAACTGAATTTTTGGATATGTTAAAGTAGCTCTCGGGCAGATGGTAAAATCATGAAAATCTTAGAAAAATATATCCTGAAAGAAAATCTAAAACCATTTTTAGTCTCGCTTTTTGTGGCTACTTTTGTCATGTTATTGGATAAAATCATCGATCTGCTCAATCTAATTATTGAGAAAAAATTGGATTTTGTTACCATCACTTCCATCTTTGGGCTGAGCTTGCCATTTATTTTGGCCTTAACAGTTCCCATGGCTGTCTTGTTGGCCTCGATCATGTCATTCGGCCGACTTTCCACTGATCATGAATTGGTCGCTTTCAAGTCTTGCGGCATTAATATTTATTCTTTATTAAAGCCGGTTTTGCTGGTTGCCTTGCTGCTTTCTCTGGGCATGGTCTATTTTAACAATCAGATTTTACCCAACACCAATCATATGCTGAAAAATAAAATGATTAAAGCCAATACTCGGCGTCCCGCCACGGCGATCGTGCCCGGCAGCTTCAATACGATGAAAAATTTTACGATCTATGCCAAAGAGAGAATCGATGAAAAGCTCTATGGCATCATGATTTATGATAAACAAAATAAGAAGTATCCGCAAACTATTTCGGCTGAATGGGGAGAAGTATATTTTTCTAATAATGGTAATACGCTGAAAGCTGTTCTGCATAACGGGCAATCGCACGAAAGAGATGCCCGAGAGCCTGATAAATATGTTTTCACTGAGTTTGAAACTTTCACGATAAACATTCCAGATTTGGGCTATAAATATTATGATGAAGAATCAAATTATCGAGGCGATCGTGAGCTCAGCTCGCAGGCAATGTTGCAAATAGTGGATGAAAAACGCGCTGAGAAAGCTAATTTGGAAAAAGAGATAATGACCTTGAATCTGGATATTTCTACAGTTGATCTGGAAAATAATCGACCCAAAGTGCAAGAGCGAGAATTGCGCGGGATAAAAAACAAGCTTAATATCAAACAAGATAAGCTGCAAAATGCCGAATCTGAGATCAATAAATATTTGGTAGAAGTACACAAAAAATACGCTATTGCTTTTGCTTGCTTCATCTTTGTACTGATCGGTGCCCCGGTGGGGATGATGACCAAAACCAGCGGAGTCGGCATGGCTTTTTCTGTGAGCTCGCTAGTGTTTCTGATCTATTATGGCACTCTTACTTTTGGTGAAGAACTGGCTGATAATGGTCTGGTTAGCCCCTTTCTGGCCATGTGGTTTTCCAATATTTTATTGGGAATAGTGGGAATATATCTGATTATTATCTCGGTGCGTGAAATGAGAATTTTGGATCTGCAAGCTGTCTTAGACAAAATATTGGTTAAAATAAAATTAAAAAAATGAGACTATTAGATCGCTATATTATTTGGGAATATCTCAAGATATTTCTCGTTATTACTTTCTCCTTTTCAGTACTCTTTCTGATCGTGGACATCTCTGATCGCTTGCCCAGACTACTCAGTCGCGGAGCTAGTTGGAACGATCTAACCCTCTATTTCCTATTGAGAATTCCCTATCTTCTGGTTTTATCTTCGCCGGTGATGGTGCTACTTTCCGGACTCTTTTTGATGAATAATCTGGCAAAATATTCCGAATCCGTAGCAATTCGCGCTGCTGGTATCAGCGTTTTCAGGATGGTCTTACCGCTGATAATATTTGGTTTATTCTTTAGTTTGCTTGTGATGGCCTTTGGAGAATTTGTCTTGCCCAAAGCAGAAGAACATCGGCACTATCTCTATCAGGAGCGCATCAAAAACCAGAAAGTGGAAGATAAAATGGCGCGCTCACATATTCACTATTTGGGCGAAGATGGTAATCTTTACTATATCGGATATTTCGATGGATACCGTCAGCAGCTAACCACCATCGACATCACGAGCTATAATCCCGAGACTGGGGAAGTACACAGAAAAATCACAGCTGCCAAAGCTCTGTGGGAAGATGAAACCTGGCAATTTCAAGAGTGTTATATTCGCACTTTTGCTGGAAGGCGCATGCAAACCAGCGAGTATTTTGCCACTACCGAAATTGCTGAAATCGATGTGACACCGCTGGATTTTGTCAAGAGCGCCAAAAAGCCGATGGCCATGAACTATCTGGAACTAAAAGAGTATATCGAGCGCCTGAAAAAGGTAGGAGATAATTTTACCACAGAATTGGTGGAACTTTACATCAAAATTTCTTTTCCCTTTGCCAATCTCATCATCCTGCTTTTCAGCATTCCGCTGGTTACCACTTCCAGTCGTAGCAAAGGCAAAGGCCTGATTTTTGGTTTGGGTCTCTTGATCTGTTTTCTCTTTCTTTCTGCCTTGAGGATAGCCCAAAGCTTGGGATACAATGAAGTATTATCTCCCATGATGGCTGCCTGGCTACCCAATATCTTATTTGGAATTTTAGGAATATATTTCGTGATAAAGGCAGAAATCTGATGCATATCCTGATGATTTTAGAAAAAGATTTTCCGCCGGATGTCCGGGTGGAAAAAGAGATAAAATCATTGCTGCAAGCTGGACACAAAATCACACTACTAGCCAGTTCTCCCACTGCCCCAAACCAAATTACACTCTGGCAGGGAGCTACAATCATCAGCTACAAAATGCCCCGATTCATCTATAAATCTTCAGTGGCTGCCCTCAAATTTAACTTCTATTTTAATTATTGGCAGAAAATCATCAATCTTACTTTTGCAGACAATAAATTTGAAGCGATTCATCTGCATGATCTGCCCTTAGCTCAGGTCGCAGCAAATTTTGCAAAAAAATATCAGATCCCCTTTGTGCTTGATCTGCATGAAAATTGGCCTGCCTACGTAGCGACAGCAACTCATACCAGTTCTTGGTTAGGCAACTTTTTAGCTACAAAAGCTAAATGGTATGTTTATGAAAAGAGTATGGTTCATAAAGCTGACAAAGTGATTGCAGTTATCGATGAAATGCGAGATAGATTGATTTTGGCCGGAGCTGATCCCCCCAAAATAGAGATATTACCGAATACACCTCTTTTAGCAGAACAAACAGAAGCCCCTATAGAGAATAATTTTTCTGAATTTACTCTATTTTACGGCGGAGGTTTGAATAAACACCGAGGTTTACAGATTGTTCTGGCAGCTTTGAAAAAGCTAAAAAATCAAAATATCAAATTGGTAGTTGCTGGTAGCGGAAGTTATGCAGAAGTGTTAAAAAACTTTTGCCATGAAAGCGAGCTTGATGAAGTGGTAACTTGGCTGGGGTGGCAAACTTATGAAGAAATGATGAAAATTTTATCACAATCTGACATTGCCTTGATACCTCATCTTAGATCCGAGCAGACAGACAATTCTTCTCCCAATAAACTGTATCAGTATGCTTGGCAAAAAAA
>JAWOEN010000008.1:0-4095 GCA_046482725.1 Cloacimonadales bacterium (SeqCode) | reverse complement strand
TTCTTGACCGCCGTAGCAAGCCTCAACTTACTCTTCCTTGCTGAGCCGGATTACATTTTACATTTTACATTTTACATTTTACATTCTTCGATTGCTGAATCAATCGAAGTAGGCGGACTCTGACCTTCCCAAACGAAAAAAGCCACCTCGCTACCGCAAGATGACTTGATTATGGTGGGCCCAAGAGGAGTCGAACCTCTGACCGTCCGGTTATGAGCCGGAAGCTCTACCAACTGAGCTATAGGCCCTGAATATCCAATAAATAAATTCAGTTTTGTAAAACAAAATTTGGGGTGTTTTGTGTCAAGAATTTTGTCTGGCTAAACTGGCAAAGAGAGCTCTTCTAACTGAAGAGCTCTCTTTAGATAAAAATTTATGTTTCTTACTCTTTCACATTAAAGTTATCGATAAATTTCATCAAGACTTGGCTACGGGTGGGATGGCGTAATTTGGTCAGCGCTTTATCTTCGATTTGGCGAATTCTTTCGCGCGTTACAGAAAAGATATTACCCACTTCTTCCAAAGTTCTATGATAACCGTCATCGATACCAAAGCGCAGGCGTATCACGCGCTCTTCACGCGGGGTTAGCGTCTGCAAGATCTCATCGACCTGCTTTTTCAGTAGATTTCGCTCTGCCATTCTTTCCGGTGAAATGGTGGTTTTATCCTCGATAAAATCGCCCAACAAGCTGTCTTCATCTTCGTTACCGATGGGTTTATCCAAAGAAACCGGCTCCATGGTGATAGAAAGGATATTCTTGATCTTTTCCACCGGCAGATCCATCTCTTTGGCAACTTCGATCGGGTGAGGATTTCTACCCAATTTCTGCAGCAATATTCTGCTAACTCGTTTTACTTTATTGATCGACTCGATCATATGCACCGGAATTCTAATAGTTCTAGCCTGATCTGCAATAGCGCGAGTGATAGCTTGGCGAATCCACCAAGTGGCATAGGTACTAAATTTGAAACCTTTGCGATAATCATATTTTTCCACAGCGCGCATCAAGCCGGTATTACCTTCTTGGATCAGATCCAAAAAGTCTAAGCCCCGGTTATTATATTTTTTGGCGATACTCACCACCAATCTTACATTGGCTTCGATCATCTCATTTTTAGAGCGTTCTTTCATCTTCTCGCCACGCTCTACTTCTGCCAGCAGATCTACCAATTCATCGGCTGTCATGCGGGTTTCCAGCTCCACACGACGAATCTTACGGCGCGCATTCTTGATCTTGCGCAAAGTCTCGATAAAGACATCAGGCTCGATCCCGGTAATCTCTCTTACCTCATCATACTCTTCTTCGCTTTTATTAGCTTTGCGACCAAAAGTACAGATCTCATCAACGCTGTATTTACGGATCTTGGAGAGTTGCTTGATAATCCGATGACTGTCATTTATCCTATCCACCAAACTGCGAATCCGATAAACCATCCGTTTCAATAGCTTTTCATTGTAGTTCATCCGATCAAAAATTTCGATGATCTTTTTGCGCTTCTCATCTACCAATTCTTGCTCGACCAACTGGCCGATTTCATCAAATTCGCTATCATCAATGATCTCACCGATCTCATCAAAGATTACTTTTGCTTCAGCGATTACCTGCTCAAATTCGTTGATCAGTCTGGCTTCCTGAGCTTTGTCCATCCAGGTTCCATATTCGATCTTGAAAATCTGATCTATCTTTACCCGCTTCTCATTAAAACGGTGATGAAAGTTTTCCATCTCACGCAGGGTACTACCGGACATGAAGATATATTTGTTGATATATCTCTGACCGCTTTCGATCTTCTTGGCAATTCTCACTTCGCCTTCGCGATCCAAAAGTGGTACCCGACCCATTTCACCCAAATACATCCGCACCGGATCATCATAATAACGCCGATTGGTGAATTTTTTGGCTACTTTCTTCTTTTTCACTTTCACACGCTTCTTGGTCACACGGCGTTGAGTTTCATCGATCAACTCGATCCCGGCATCACCCAGATCAGCGATGATCTCTTCCACTTTATCCAAAAACAAAGGATTACTGGGAAGAATATCATTAATTTGCTTGTAGGTAAGAATATCTTCATTCTTTTTGGCAAGCGTTACCAATTTTTTAATACAGTCATTATAACTCAGCATCTACACTCCTCTAAATAAGGTTTTCTTAACCACTTTCCCGCTGAGCGCGGATATTTTTCTTTTTAATTCTACTTTTTTTTGAATCAATTGGGGCTCAGGTGATCGCATCAGTTTTTGTACGACCTCATCCAATTCCAGTTCATATCTTCTCACTTCCAGATCTACCAAAACTTGCTCCAATGATGCTGATGGCGCATCTTCCATTATTAGTTCTGCAATGATTTTCTGAGCTGCCTTATTTTCGGTAAGATCAAGCAGCGCAGCCACATCACTTAGTTTGTCAGAATTTTTCTCGATTAATGTAAAAATCTCTTTATATAAATCAGATAGAAAATAAGTGGAATCAACCAACTGCGCAAACTTTTTATAATTATTTTCGTGCAAAATAATCTTCAGTAGATCACGCTCTTCCGTATATTTTCGCAATTCTAACTTATTATTCTGTCTCTCCAGCTTTCTCCCACTCTGATTTCGCATCTGGGAAAATATTGCTTGCTGTGAAACCTGAAAAATCTCGCTAACCTCTTTCACAAAGAATTCCAGCGCTACTTCATCATCTATATCTTGGCTGATCTCAATCAAATTATTCAGCTTACTGCGATCTTCCATCTCGAGCAATTGATCATTATACAGAAAATTGGGTAAAGTCTGAGCTTGTTCGATCAATTTCTGCAATTTTTCGGGTTGATTCTTCAGCAAAAAACTATCGGGATCTTCATTATCGGGAAGCGTAACAACTCTGGCCGTAAAGCCCTCCTTGATCACATTGGCGGCAGCTCTCACTGCTGCTTTCTTGCCTGCTTTATCGCCGTCATAGAGCAGATAAAAATTATTGGAAAACCTACCCAAAAGCCTCACTTGCTTCTCGGTGAGCGCAGTTCCCAATGAGGCAACTACATTTTCAAAACCCTGCTCATAAAGCCGCAGGAAATCTGTATATCCTTCGCAAATTAGCGAAAAATCTTTACGATTGATCGCGTGGCGCGTCTGAAACAAACCATAAAGTTCGTTTCCTTTCAAATATATTTCGGTAGTGGGCGAGTTGACATATTTGCCACCACCTTGATTTTTTTCCAAGACTCGACCGCCAAACGCCACAACTTTGCCATGTACGTCATGAATGGGAAACATCAGCCGCTGTCGAAACAGATCATAAGAGCCTTTATCGCTTTTGCCAAAAAGCCCGGTCAGCGGTAAAATCTGTTCGTTGATATTCTGTTTGATCAGATAATTTTTCAGACTTCCAAAACTATCCAAAGCGTAACCCAGCATAAATTTATCGATCGTAGCCTGAGAAATCTGGCGCTGCAGTAGATAGTTCTCGGCTACTTTGCCATATTTCTTCAGGTTAGTTTGGAAATGATAAGCGCTTAATTCGTACACTTTATAGATCAAATCTCGTTTGCTATTTTCTTTTTTATTGGGAATTTTACGAGAATCCTCGATCGAAACTCCAACCCGAGCTGCCAATTTTTTCATCGCTTCCATGAAAGATACTTTTTCATATTCCATCACGAAAGAGATCACGTTGCCAGCGGCTCCACAGCCAAAGCATTTATAGATCTGTTTCTTTTCCGAAACCACAAAAGAAGCAGTTTTTTCATCATGAAAAGGACAGCGCGCTTTATAATTGCTCCCGGTCTTTTTCAACGGGAAATAGCTGCCGATTACATCCACGATATTATTTCTTTCGCGTATCTGATCTATTTGAGAACTTTCCATTGTTTCCTATTTTATGCCTTTAGTTTTACTACTGTTACACCGTCGCCACCAGCAGCTGCTGCCGCTGATTCAAAGCTTTCTACTTTCTTTTTCTTTCGTAAATATTGTCGCACTTTCGAGCGCAAAGCCCCTGTGCCTTTACCGTGCACTATCCTGATATTATCCAAACCATTGATCACAGCATCATCGATGAATTTATCGATCTCCGGGCGCGCTTCATCAAAGATATAACCCAAAATTTTCAG
>JAWOEN010000048.1:0-8037 GCA_046482725.1 Cloacimonadales bacterium (SeqCode) | reverse complement strand
GGTGTTTTATTAGTAACTGTTGTAAATTTTATTATTGTAAATACAACTTGGTTAAACTTTATACCATGGCACGCTAATGCTTTGTTAAATCTGATTTTAAGAATAGGCCATAGTATGATTATTGGAATTTAAAACTAGTTTAAACAACTCTTAAAATATGTTAAAATAATAGCAATAATTTAGTTGCTATTATTTTTTATATAAAATAAATAAAAATTTATGCCATTTGAGAACTTTGATGGTTCAAGTCAAGAATCTGGTCCAAGTCAAGAAGTTTTGGAATTAATAGATAATTTTCCTAGTGAATATTTTTGGGAGCAATTACCTAATTTTAAAGCTAATCATAAAGATATTGTGATAGCTATAATTGAACAGGGAGAAGGAGATCGTATTATTGATAATTTTGAGAAATTTACAGGTATAAAGGAATCAGATCATAAAGAAATAGTTGATAAAATTATTGAGAGGACATATGGATCTGAATCGGCTATAGCTAATAATGTCACTGTAAAGTGGGCAATGAAAAGTAAGCAGATTGCACCATTTCAGACCCTCTATATAATGTATAGGTTCGACGGCTTGGTTTTTCCACTGTTGAGGAGTAAGATAAGGATCTACTGCCTTCACTTCCGCACCCAAAAATTTCAGAGCTTGCGCGACTCTGCTCCCCACTCGGCCTAAACCAACAACCAGCACTTTCAGGTCGGCAATTTCCCAGTTATCGGGATGTTCCGATTTCCAACGCTGAATTTGGATCTCTTTTTTACCCAGCTGCAAATTTTTTATCAAAGCCAAAATTTGAGCTAAAGTGTGCTCATAAGCAGAAAAAGCATTGGCTTGGGGCGTATTGCAAACAGCAATGTTCTTTTGTTCAGCGTAGCGAACTGCAATATTATCAAATCCGCTGCCAGCCCGAATTATCAATTTCAGGTTGCTAAATCTATCGATCATTTCCCGATCAAATTGCGTTTTGGTTCTGATAATAGCAATTTCCGCTGTGTAATCTACTGCTGGAACAAACCACTGACGCAAATCATCCTGGGTCAATTGCTGCCAAAATAGAGCTGGCATCTCTTCCAATACTGTAGTTTTCACCAAACCTTCCTTCTGTCTTTTATAGCTTAAGATCAGCTAAGGTTACTTCGCATCGCTGCTTAAATTGTGGCAAACTCTTTTGACAGGTAATTATCCACATAATCAATAACCGCATCTTCAAGTTTTGTAAATCGATAATCGCAACCAACCTGACGCAATTTGCTCATATCAGCCTGAGTATAATATTGATATTTTCCCCGCAATTCTTGAGGCATCGGAATAATATCGATTTGAACTTTTTTATCCAAGGCATGAAATATTCCCTGCACAAAATCATAAAAAGTCTCAGCTTTCCCGGTTCCCAGATTGAATATACCATTAGATTCGGGGTGAATCAAAAACCAATAGATCACCTCAACCACATCTTTGATATAGATAAAATCACGCTTCTGTTCTCCATCGGCAAAGTCGGGATGCGGCGAGCTGAAAAGTTCGGCATAGCCATCTAAGGCGATCTGCTTAAAAGCTTTTGCCACCACACTTTTCATGCTTCCCTTGTGATATTCGTTGGGACCAAAAACGTTGAAAAACCTGAAACCGGTTAACTTATCTTGTAGCTGGTTTTGGATAACCCAGTTATCCATCAACTGCTTGGAATAGCCATACATATTAAGGGGCTTTAGTTTCGCAGTCAGCTCATCAGCATCACTATAACCTTGGCTACCATCTCCATAAACGGCTGCACTGCTGGCATAGATAAATCTGATATTTTTGCTCAAGGCCCATTCCGCCAAATCTCTGCTGTAATAATAATTATTTTGCATCAGATAATCTGCATCGCGCTCTGTGGTCGCAGAACAAGCTCCCAAATGTACTATCGCCTCAGCCGAATCAAATTGGCCTTGATCCAAAAATGTCCAAAAATCATCTTTATCTATGAAATCTAAATATTGCTTTCCAACCAAATTTTTCCACTTTTCACCTTCGCGCAATCTATCCACAATCACAATATCTGTGATTCCTTGCGCATTGAGCTTTGCCACAAAAGCGCTACCGATGAAACCGGCGCCACCAGTTACTATGATCATAACTTCATCTCCTTCAGATAATCATCTTTGTAGGCAACATACTTCCGGGCATGCTGTAAAAAACCTGCCTGTTGCTCGGCTGAAAGCTTCTTGACTAGTTTGGCTGGAGTTCCCAAAAGCATACTTCCTGCGGGAAATTTTTTGCCGGGTGTCACCACGGAGCCTGCTGCCACCAAAGAGCCAGAGCCAATTTCAGCTCCATCTAAAATGATCGCTCCCATACCGATCAGACAGCCGTCACCAATCGTACAGCCGTGCAACATCGCTTTGTGACCGACTGTCACATCATCACCAATTTTAGTGGGAAACTCTTTATCGACATGCACCACTGTTCCGTCTTGGATGCTACAGCGTTTGCCGATCTCGATAGTATTGATATCTGCTCGCACAACTACATTGAACCAAATAGAGCTATCAGCTCCCAAATTTACTGCTCCGATCACATCTGCACTCTCGGCAATCCAAGCCTTGCTGCCGATTTGGGGAGTTTTATCTTGAAATTTCATTATCATAAATTTTACCTCTTTCTAGATTTTTTCCATTGTTTTAAAATGAGTTTTTGCTACTTCGTTCAGTCTCTCTTTGCCAAATTTCTCGGCAAATTCTTTACCGGCTTTGATCACATGTAAGGAAGCGCCTTTGGCAAATTTTATCTCAAAGCGTCGCGAGAGAGAACGAATGCTATGCAGAAAATGATAGCGTGCGATGATAGAAGCTGCCGCCACAGCCAAATCTTCTTCCGCCTTGATTTTGTGAACCAAGCTTATCTCATTCATTCCTTGCAGGGAAGATGTCAGGGTTTTGTCTGAGGCAAATTTATCCACAACCACGCCTTCAAAATCATGCTTTTCCTGCAAGTTCATAATCACACGGGCATGCATCCAAGCTAACATCTCGTTCAATTTCTGTTTTCGATCACGGAATTTCTGGTAGAGCTGATTGTATTTTTCCGGCTTCAAGATAATCACTTCGATATTTTGGGCATAACTGGCATACAATTTGGCAGCAATTTGCATAATCTCAGCATCTTTCAGTTTTTTACTATCTTGTACGCCCAATTGGGCCAGTGCTGGCAGCTGAGATTTCTCGACGATGAAGCCGCAGACAACCAGAGCTCCAAAAAAATCTCCCTTTCCCGATTCATCGGTTCCTGCCCATTTTTGCCAAACATGATCAGCGGCCGCAGCAACTTCATCTGGCTTACCCAAAATACCTTGTAGCAAAGGCCGTAAACTACTTTTGGGAGAGCCACCAATCACAGTAGAAATGCCCTTCTTGGCAGAGTGATAAATATTAACCGGAATAGTAGCACCATTTTTGGAAAATTTTAGTTGCACTCCATAATTTATCTCTTTCTCGTCGCTTAAAATCAGCCCTACTTGAGCAGCCTTGCGAATCAGAGCAGCGCTAAAACCCAGAATTTCTGAACTCATGAGCGCCTAGTTTTCTACTCTGATCGAGCCAAAGACAGCATCAGCTTTTAATCGCAAAACATTCTCACCTTTCACATAAGCAGAATTGGCGTATTTGCGATCTCCCAAAAAGGAAACCATCCCTTCCGGAGTTCTGCCTTCACCAAAGGCTACGCTGATATTTGTGATCATCGGGGTCTCTGGATTGGTCAAAATTCTAGCTCCACCAAACACAGCTGAAACTTTGACTGTTTTACTGCCATCCGCCAAGTTTATACTGCGCAGATCGACAATCCCAGTACCAAAAATAACATTATAATCAGCATCTCCATCATCAGTCATAATCTTCTCATTTTGGAAGATTACATTATTATCATCAGATTCTGAGCCAAAATTTCCAAACAGCATCTTCACACCCCACCAAATAATCAGGATGGCAAAAGCAATCCTTACCAGTGGCAAATGGATGTGAAAAACAGCCTTTAAGATTAGTGAAACGCCTAATAAGACTAAAATAATTCCCCAAAATATGTTCATTTTCATACTCCCTCCCGGATCGGGTTTCTTTTTTTTGCTAAAATTTTAAACAGTTCACGCACTCTTTTCTCAATCGCCGCGAATGTTTGCCTGTAAAACGATATTTCCAAACCATATGGATCTTCGATATCTTGCTGATAACCTGTGAATTCTGATAACGTGTAAATTTTATCACCAAGATTTGCATCCATCTCTCTCAAACGTCTTTTATGCTCAGTAGTCATGGTCAAGATCAGCCAGCAATCATCTACCAACTCTTTGGAAAGTTGAGTGGAAAGATGCTCGCCAGCAGCATAGCCCTGCTCTTGCAAGACCAAAAAGGAATTTTCTGAAATCGGCACAGCACTTGCCAAAAAACCAGCTGAAGCAATCCGATATGGTAGATTTTGATCTTGTACTATCTGCTGGGCAATATACTCTGCCATGGGACTGCGGCAAATATTGGCTGTGCAGACAAAGAGTATTTTGGGAGCTGCTAGGGCTCGAGTAAAATCTGCCAACTGAAAGCGACCACTACGAATAATTTTTAGCTCTTCGCCTGTAAGATCTACAATTGTGGAGAGCTCTGGCCCAGCTGAATTCGATTCGCAAGGAATCTGCTGCGGCAGAAAGGCAAAATCGAACCATTTGCGCGCTTTGATCGATTTCAGATCGTGGAGAGGCGGTTCACCCGAGATATTTATACTGCTACTGACCATGGGCTGACCTAGCTTTCTGATAAACTCGCGCAGCTCAGGATTATCGGGAACGCGCACGGCCAACTTGCCGTTTAGCGAAATATGGGGAAACTTATTCTGGGTGTCATTCACGATTAGAGTGACATTGCCTGGCCAAAATTGTTGTATCACTTTAGCATATTTCTTTTGATAAGTAAGCTGATATTTCTCTAGCCAGCTACTATCAGGCAGAAGAAGAATAAAGCCTTTGTCAGTACGCTTTTTCAATTGATTTATCTTCTGGCAAGCCGGCTGATTTAGGGCCAGAGCTCCGATTCCGTACAGATGCCCGGTGAAATGTAAAATTGTTGAAGCCTTGTCTTGCAAGGCCTGCCTTTGGCGAGGATTAATCTTTCTTAATTTTTTCATTTTCTCTATTCCAAATAGTCCAAAGGATCTACTGGGGTGCCCCGCTTTCTCAATTCAAAGTGCAATTGCGGTTGTTCTACCGTTCCTGTACTACCGGAAAGCGCTATTTCCTGCAATTTATCTACTTCATCGCCTTTACTCACCAAAAGCTTGCTATTATGAGAATAGAGAGAAAAATAACCGTTCCTATGATCAATAATCACCAATTTTCCAGCTCCACTATACCACTGTGCAAAAGCCACCACCCCGGATTCCACAGCCTTTACAGCTGTTCCTTCTGCCGCTGAAATATCAATGCCATTATTCAAAACGCTGACCTTATATTTTTCGGCTTGCTGCTCGCCAAAACCTCGCAAGATCTCTCCTTGCAAAGGCCAGGGCAATTTTTCACTGCTAAACTGATAGCTAAACTTTTCCTGAGTCATTTCCGACTGCAATTTAGCGATCAATTCATTCATCTCTTCCACCGATTTTTGCAATTCTTCATAGCGCTGCAAGGCTGCCTGCTCGCTAGCACTCAAGCGACTGATATCAGTTTTTATCTCTGCCATCTGCTCTGAATATTTTTTGCCTCGTTTCTTTTCAACGATTCTGCTCCAAATCAGATCTTCATATTTCTTGTTCTGCTGCTGCTTCTGTTTTTCCAATCCGCTACGAGTAGATTCATAGCTATTTATCTCCTCGGCAGTTCGCATGATTAGCGCTGCCAACAACCTGCCGTCAAATTTTTTATTGGGATCTATCTTGCTTTTATGATGAGCTTCAAAGAGCTTCTGGTACTCTTTTTGGCAAAGATCATGCAGGTCGGTAAGTTGATGAGAAGTCTCTCGGATCTTATCTTCTGTTTGCAAAAGATTTTCCTTGGCACTCGCTTCCGAGCTTTTGAGCTTTTCCAATTTTGCTGCTAAAGCTTGGCGCTTGGTTTCCAGTTCCCGTAGTTCCGACTGAGATTTTGCTTTGCCCGCTTTCGCTTTGTGGATCAGGTTTTCCTGTTCCAGCAGTTCTTCTTTTAGCGCTTCCAGCTGCTCTCTTCGGCTTTGCAGATCTTGCCCGAAGCCCTGAGAAAACAGGCAAGAAACAAGTAGCAAAATCAAAATCGTACGCATGGAAATTATCACCTGATCTTTTTTCTCTTATAGCTGATCTCTACGATCGCCAATATCATCAAGCCGGCACTGATAATCTGCACAACCGAGAGTGTTTTGTCATTGATAAAATAATCAAAAAATATGGCTGAGAGCGGAAAGAAAAGTTCGCAAATGGTGGCAACCATAGCCTTTACTTTTTTCAGGCCATAATAAAAGAGAAATATCGCGCCAGAACCTGTGGTCAAAGCTATTATCAGGAAGAATAGCCAATTTATTTGCGTCACGTTTTTTATCTCACCCAGGCTACCGGTAAGCGACACATAGATCAGCATGAGCAGGGCTGTGAAACCAAAGCGGAAAAAATTTGTGGTATAGTAAGGATAGCGAGAAACTGCTTTCTTGCCCAAAACAGTAGCACTGCCAAAAGAAAATGCTGCTACCAAAGCCCAAAGTGAAGCTTCGATCAAGCTGGCATCAGAGCTAAGATGTGGCAAACGTAAACCAAATGTGAGAAAATAACTGGCCACAATAGCCAAACCTGCCCAAAAATAAAACCTCTTTCTCACCTGCTCTTTCAAAAATACCGCTGCTAGAATTATGGCAAAAACAGGTTGCAATTTCTGCAGCAAAACCACGATCGATAAATGCTGAAAATTAACCAGAAATAGAGCTTTGACAATCGCCATCGTGCCCAAAGCTCCACCAAAAAAAGCAATTGCCAAAAACAGCACAAAATCGCTCTTCGTAAAAGTTTTCAGATATCTATACTGTTTATATAAAAATATATTCATAAGGACAAAGGGCAAGAGATGCAGCATAAATACCACAAACCCGACATCCAAATTATAAAGCCGAGGCGTCAACACTACTCCATCAAAACCCCATAAAATAGCAGCAATAATAATGGCTGTAGCACCGATATATCTTTCTTTATTCATCTTTTTCGCTCCTGAAATAAATTATCTATTACCTGTATAAAAAAATAAAAGCAGAGCCTGACGTCAAGAATATCTCTTGTCAGGCTCTGCTAAGGGGGAAAATTTATTTGCTGAAGTTTAGTTTACTTTCAGAACTTCATCAAAGGCTTTTTTGAAAGAATCTTTGGGAAGAGCTCCCATTGCCATTTGAGGATCTCCATCCTTGGGGCAAAATAGTATGCTGGGAATGCTTCTTACTCCAAACATCGCTGCCAATTCTTGTTGCTCTTCTGTATTTACCTTATAGATGTTGAGCTTTCCGTCATACTCTGAAGCCAACTCTTCTAAAACTGGGGCTACAGCCTTGCAAGGCCCACACCAATCTGCATAAAAATCGATGACACAAGGTAAATCGCCTTCAAATTTCCAGTCTTTACCGGCATCAAAATTGAATACCTTCTGCTTGAATGTTTCTTTGGTTAAATGTTCCATATTATTACTCCTATTGCTTTGTTTTTTTTATTTAATTCATACGAGCAGTAATATAAGTGTATTTTTCATATAGGCAAATATTTATTTTATTCTTATCTCTTATTCATAATAAAATAGTTTTACCACAACTCGGTATTATCACTATTTTCAGTATAGTAATCCATTATATTAATCTTTTTATTAATTTTATTTATTTTTATATTGACTTTATTAATAATCTGAATTTTTTATCGATCCATAAACAGGAGGTTCTTATGAATAAAAGATTGAAGCAGTGCCCGATCTGCAATTCACAATTAAAGATCGTGAAGTATCATTGTGATAATTGCGATACGACAATTACAGGAAATTTTGAGATCAGTGATTTTGCCAAATTATCACCG
>JAWOEN010000003.1:0-12850 GCA_046482725.1 Cloacimonadales bacterium (SeqCode) | reverse complement strand
ATAGCCTTGAACTGAGCGCGCGCTAGCATGATCATTATCAAAGATGTTGCCGTGGTGAAAAAAGCGGAGCTCACGATGCGCGAGACAATCGAAAAATGAATTATCTGCCCCAATCCTCAATGTATTACCAATCTCGAAGGTGTAAAGACTCGCTTCACGATCGATAGCGCTCAGCAAATCGTGCGTTGTGGCTATTGTGAAAAAAAGTATGAACTGGATAAAATGAAAATTAAGATCTAAATTATCAATAAAAGGAGCTTTCATGGCTAAAAGAATTATCACAGAACCATCCCGAACTTTGATGGAATATAGATTATTGCCCGGTTTAACCAAAGCTATCCACTCAGGCGAGAAGATCTCACTGCGCACACCTTTGGTTTATTCATCCCAAAATAACAAAAAGTTTTATCTGAATATTCCACTAATCTCGGCTGCGATGCAATCTGTTTCGGGAGCTGAGATGGGAATTGAATTGGCCAAACAGGGTGGTGCAGCCGTAATCTACTGCTCGCAAACCATCGAGAGTCAGGCTGAAATGATCCGAAAAATCAAGCAACACAAAGCCGGATTCGTCAAACCGCGCACTATGCAGCCGCAAATGAAGATTTCCCAAATGTACAAAATCCGCAAAGCTACTGGGCACTCTACGTTCCCCGTGGTAGACGCTGAGGGAATTTTCGTGGGAATGATCAGTAAATGGGATTATGATATCTCGCTGCATGCTGAGCAGACAGTGGGCGATCGTATGTTGCCCCGCCAAAATATCGAAGTGGGCAAAAATATCACAGATTTGAAAGAGGCAAATAACCTTCTGTTGAGCAGTCATAAATCTGTTTTGCCGATTTTGGATGAAGAGGAGAAATTGGTCTCGATGATTTTCCGCAAAGATATTACCGATCAGATGGATTTCCCCGATGAAATTCACGATGAGAAAAAACGTTTGATCGCGGTTGCTTCAGTCAATACACATGATTATCGTCAGCGCGTAGCAGCTCTGGCAGCAGCAGAAGTAGATGTTTTGGTGATAGATTCATCCGACGGCTACACTCAATATCAGTATGATACGATCAAGTGGATCAAAGCCAATTATCCCGCTATTCCCATCATTGGTGGAAATATTATTACCAAAGCCGGATTCAGATATTTGGTCGAAGCCGGAGCCTCAGGCATCAAGGTTGGCATGGGCGGCGGCTCTATCTGCATCACACAAGAGCAGAAAGGTACGGGCCGCGGACTCGCTACCACCATCATTGATGTGGTGGAAGAGCGTGATAAATATTATCGTGAAACTGGCATCTATATTCCGATCGGAGCCGATGGCGGCGTAACCAGCACCAAAGATGTAACCATCGCTTTGGCTTTGGGGGCAGATTATGTGATGATGGGACGCTATTTTGCCAGAATGGAAGAATCACCCACTGCCAAGATTGTGGTGAATAATCGGGTGATGAAACCATATTGGGGCGAAGGCAGTGCTCGGGCTCAGAAATGGAAAGAGAAGCGCTATAACCAGGGTAAATTTGTGGAAGGCGTGGAAGGATTGGTCGAATATGCCGGGCACCTCAAAGACAATTTGGGCGAAACTTTGGCCAAGATCAAAGCATCGATGAGTACTTGCGGAGTAAGTAACCTCAGCGAATTGCATGCCAGTGCTGAATTGGAAGTAGTTTCAGCGCTTTCGATCAGAGAAGGCAAAGCGCATGATATCTATATGGGACCGGAAGCAACAATTTCGGAAAACGAAAATATTGATTAAGCTAATTAGCAGGAGAGAAAATGGCAGATTATAAAGAAGCCGGAGTAGATATCACAGCAGGAGATGCAGCTAGTAAAATAGCCTACAAATTGGCGCGCTCGACATTTTGCGCACGGGCCGGCATGATCGGTGAGCCGGTGACAGATGAAGGCAGCTTTGCCGGGATGTTGGATCTGGGAGATTTTTATCTGGTGCAAGGTGATGATGGAGTAGGTACAAAAATCGAAATTGCCCAAGAGATCGGGAAATATGATACTCTGGGTTATGACCTTTTAGCGATGGTGTGTGATGATGCTATTTGCTTGGGCGCTGAAACTATCTCCATCACCAATACATTAGATACGAACAAAGTTGATGCTGCTGTTATCGAGCAATTGCTGCAAGGTTTGGCAAAAGCTTGTTTGGAACAAAAGATTGTGATTCCCGGTGGCGAAATTGCCGAAGTTGGTTCTAGTGTGAATGGCAATGTGTGGAATGCCACCGCAGTGGGTATAGTACAAAAAGAGCGGGTGATCAATGGTAAAGATATCAGGATTGGTGATAAAATCATTGCTTTGCCTGAACCTGGCTTTCGCTCCAACGGCTTTACTTTGGTGCGCTATATCTTGGAACAAAAATTTGGCAAAGATCTATACAGGCAAGCTTCTCCATTTGGTTGCAGTTGGGGAGAAGCCCTACTGACACCTAGTACGATCTATTCTGCTGCTATTTTGGACTTGGTGGGCAGATTTGAGCAGCCTCGAAAATATGAGATCAAAGGCATCGCGCATATTACTGGCGGAGGGATTCCCGGTAATTTCAAGAGAATACTAAATTCTAATTTAGGTGCAAAATTCGATAATCTATTTGCTCCATCTGAGCTGGTAAAAGAGATTCAGAAAATTGGCGCAGTAGCTGAAGCAGAAGCTTATAAGACGTGGAATATGGGAAATGGCATGATGTTGGTGGTCGCTCCAGAGATCGCTGATCAAGTATTGAACGCTTTGCAAATTCCTGCAAAAATTGTGGGTGAGATTATTCCTACTAAAGAAATTATTATCGATAGCTGTGGTAATGAGCCTCAGCAATTAATTTTCCCAATATAATTTATGGAGAATAAATGAAAAATCAGATTCAGCTCTTTTTGAAGGAGCAAGTTCGTGATCTAGAAGCTCAGCAATTAGCTGAGTCAGCACGAGAATTTTTGGAAATAGAGACAGGTCAGGTCAAAGTAATCAAAATCTTTAACCTGCTTTATGATTTGTCGGCAGAGCAGATTAGCCTTTTTGCCAAAGCTGGCTTGCAAGATGAGATCATTCAAGAAGTTCTGATCAATCAAAGCTATGCCAACGACAAATTTCGCAGCTTTGTCTTGCTAGCCAAAATGCCAGGTGTGACAGATGATGAAGGTATCTCGGCCCAGAAAAGTTTGAATGATATTTTGGGACTGAATTTAGATACACAAACGCAGCAGATTTTCACCGAAGAACTATATCTATTTGAAAGCGAGCTAAGTAAAGATTCTTTGCAGAAATTGGCCGAAGATTTGCTGGGAAATAAGCTTATTCATCACTTCGAATATGGCGCATATAAAGGTAAGATAGATTATATACCACAAGTCAAAATCCCAGCCGGCCAGCCTGTAGAGATCATTGATCTGCAATTATCCGATGCGGCTTTGCAGCAACTATCGCAAAAGATGCTACTCTCTTTGAATCTGCTAGAGATGCAGGCGATCAAAGATTTTTATGCAGATGAAACCCAGCAAGCTTTGCGCAGGAAGATAGGTTTGCCAGCTCAGCCTACTGATCTGGAATTGGAAGTATTGGCGCAAACTTGGAGTGAGCATTGCAAGCACAAGGAATTTGCCGCCGAAATCCATTATAAAAATTTGGAAACTGGGGAAGAGAAGATTATCGATTCTCTGTTCAAAACTTATATTAGAAGATCCACCGAGATAATACGTGAGAGATTGACTCAAGCTGGTAATAATTGGCTACTGAAAATCTTTACCGACAATGCCGGAGTGGTGAAGATAGATGATGATTCTGTCTTTGTCTGGAAAGTGGAAACCCACAATTCACCCTCTGCTATCGATCCTTACGGTGGAGCTATTACCGGTATTTTGGGCAACAATCGAGATCCCTTGGCTACAGGAATTGGTGGCGCCAAATTACTCTTCAATACCAACGTTCTCTGCTTTGGACCTCCTGATTATCAGCAAGAATTGTTGCCGGGTCAGCTGCATCCCAAACGAATTTTCGAAGGTGTGCGCCATGGCATCGAAGATGGCGGCAACAAAAGTGGAGTTCCCACTGTCAACGGTTCGATAGTTTTTGATGATCGCTACAGTGGCAAGCCTTTGGTTTATTGTGGCACCGGCGGCGTGATGCCAAGCAAATATCAGGGTGTGGATAGCTGGCTAAAGCCAATTTCTGCCGGAGATCTGATCGTGATGGCTGGAGGTCGCGTGGGCAAAGATGGCATTCACGGAGCTACCTTTTCCAGTGCGGAGATAGATGAAAATTCCCCGCAATCTGCAGTGCAGATCGGAAGCCCCATCACCCAAAAACTTTTGGCAGATTTTATGCAGCAAGCTGTGGCAGAAGGCTTGATCAAGGCTTCTACCGATAATGGGGCAGGCGGCTTAGCCTCTTCAGTCGGTGAATTGGCAGAGATATCCGGAGGCGCCAGAGTAGAGCTGGAAAAAGTGCCACTGAAATATGAAAACCTCAAACCTTGGGAAATCTTTATCTCAGAATCACAGGAACGCATGACATTTGTGGTGCTACCTCAACAGCAAGCAGCTTTGTTCCAATTGGCGGCAGAGCGCGAAGTCGAGCTGTCTGTGATCGGAGAATTTACCGACACAGGATATTTGGATATTAGCTATCAGGGCGATAAGGTAGCCTATTTGGATATGAAATTTTTGCACGATGGTGTACCGCGCAAAATCATGCAAGCTGAATATCTTGCCCCGAAATTGCAGGAACCCATTTTACCGGCAATTAGTGATTATAACGAGATCATGCTGCAGATGATGGGTAGCCTCAATATCTGCTCGCGAGAAAATGTGATTCGTCAGTATGATCATGAGGTGAAAGGAAAATCTATTATCAAGCCTCTGATGGGTAATGAAGGTAAAAATCCTCAGGATGCAGCTGTGATGCGGCTGAATTTTGAGAGCTTTGCCGGGATTGCCATCAGTAATGGTATTTGTCCCAAATATTCCGATCTGGATGCCTATGAGATGAGTGCTGGCGCCTTCGATGAAGCGGTGCGGCAGATCATTGCTGTAGGCGGCAAATTACCCGATCCCGAGGACAAGACAAATCGTTTTTGGACAGTAAACGACAATTTTTGTGTACCTGATAGTTTTTATGATGCTAAGACAAATCCTGATGGCAAGCAGAAATTGGCAAAATTGGTGCAGATGAACGAAGCTTTATTCGATTCATCAGTTTACTACAACATTCCGATGACCAGTGGTAAAGATAGTATGAAAAACGATTTTAAGGCTGGTAAACTGAAGATCTCGGTTCCGCCCACGATCCTCTATTCAATGGTGGCGAAAATTGCTGATGTCCGCAAAACCATCACTTCCAATTTTAAGGCAGCGGGAGATTTGATCTATGTTTTGGGTCAAACCTACGATGAATTGGGAGGCTCGGAATTTTATAAATTATTTGGTGAAATCGGAGCCAATGTACCACGAGTACGGCGCCAATCAGCCGAACGACTTTATAAGAAAGTGCAAACTGCCAATGAGCAAAACTTGATCGAATCTTGCCACGATATCTCAGATGGCGGCTTGGCGGTAACTGCCGCAGAATCTGCTTTTGGCGGATTGTTTGGAGCGAAGATAGATCTGACAGATCTGCCCCAACTGAGTCTGGCAGCCAAATTATTCTCCGAATCACACTCGCGCTTTGTGGTTTCGATCCAAGCGAAAAATCAAGCGAGCTTTGAAGAATTGCTGCAAGAAGATGCTATTTATCTGGGCGCAGTAACCAAGAGCAAAAATTTTGTGGTGACAAACGAGCAGCAAGAGTTGATCAATTTGCCGATGAGCAGCTTGCAAGCTGTTTGGGATCAGGGCTTGCAGCAAAAAGATAAGGTGACAAAATGAAAAAAATCAAAGCATTAATCATTACCGGATTTGGCATAAATTGTGAAGAAGAGCTGGCTGCAGCCTACAGGTTGGTCCAGGCAGAAAGCAAGATCGTGCATCTGAACGATATATTCTTAGGTCGTATCTCGATTCACGAATTTGATATCTTGAATTTCCCCGGAGGCTTTAGTTTTGGAGATGATCTCGGCAGCGGCAAAGTTCTGGCCAATAAGATGAAATACAAGCAGATGGCTTCGGGAAAATTGTTTTTGGACGATCTGCAAGATTTCATCGCAGCCGGAAAATATATTCTTGGCATCTGCAACGGTTTTCAATTTTTGGTGAAAATGGGTTTGCTGCCCAATACATCCGGAGAATTGCAGCAAGAAGTTACATTGACCAAAAATGATAGTGGCAAATATGAAGATCGCTGGGTCTGGTGCAAAGTAAATAATTGCAGCAGCTCTCCTTTTCTAAAAAATATCGACCTAATTCAGCTTCCCGTACGGCATGGGGAGGGGAAATTGATCATCAGAAATAGCGAGCAAAAAGCCGAAATTCTGCAGCATAATCTCAATTGCCTCAGTTACACTACTGCAGCTGGAGAGCCGACAGATATCTATCCACTCAATCCCAATGGGGCAGATCTACAATGCGCAGCTCTGACTGATAAAACCGGTCAGATCTTGGGTATGATGCCGCATCCTGAAGCTTATCTCAGCCTTTACAATCATCCCAATTGGGGACAGAAATTACGGGAAAATCCAGAGATTTCTGAGGCAGGAGCCGGCTTGCAGATTTTCCAAAATATTGTCGATCAGATCAGCCGGAAAACTGAGATCTAGCTAGAAATGTGCAGTAAAATAGTTTGGATTATATTCAGGTTGACACCGAGATTAAAATTGAAATTCTAGATTTGTTGCTATGAAGTGAACAACAAATATCTAGCAGCAAATTTTTATGAAAAGGATAAAGTAATGAACGCAAAAAAATGTATAGCGGATTTGGACTGGTTGCGCCAGGATATTATTGGTCGTAATCTGCTGTTTGATACGCCGTATGGCAAGCGACCTTTGGTTTATGCTGATTATACTGCCAGTGGTCGGGGTCTATATTCCATCGAAAACTATTTGATGAAAATTTTGCAATATTATGCCAATTCGCACACCGAGGATGACTTTACCGGCAAGACGATGACGATCTTGCTGCACGAAGCGGAAAAGGCTGTGAAGCAGGCTGTGAATGCAGGGCCAAAAGGTAAGATCATCTTTACTGAATCGGGGACAACCGGCGGCATCACAAAATTGCAGGAGATTTTGGGAGTTTTTTGGCCGCCTGCTACTCGCGAACGGGTCAATGGTTTTTTGAAAAGCTGCAACGAACGATATCCGGGGCGGATAAAATGTGGTTTGGAATTGCATGATTTTATTCATGAAAACAAACCGATAGTCTTTGTGGGACCTTATGAGCATCATTCCAACGAGATTATGTGGCGACAAACACTTTGTGACATCATCGAGATTCCGCTGAATGATGCTGAGGAGCTGGATTTGGTTGCTTTGGAAAAGACAGTTTCAGCTGCCAAATACGCCCAGCGCCCCAAGATCGGCTCTTTTTCGGCAGCCTCCAATGTGAGCGGACTAAAGACAGATGTCTATGAAGTTGCTAAGATTTTGCATCGGCACGGAGCTCTGGCTTGCTTCGATTTTGCAGCTTGTGCTCCTTATATCAAGATCGATATGAATCGCGATGAAGAAAGTTATTTTGATGCGATCTTCCTCTCGCCGCACAAGTTTCTGGGCGGACCCGGAACTTCCGGAGTGTTGATCTTCAATGAAGATATCTATCCCAAAAACTTACCACCGACTATTGCTGCCGGTGGCACAGTAGATTATGTCTCGCCGCAGAAAGAGGAATTTATCAGCGATATCGAAACGCGTGAAAAGCCAGGAACTCCGGGCATCATGCAAGCTATCCGTACCTCTCTGGTTTTTCAGCTCAAAGATAAAATTGGTGTTGAGCAGATCGAGCAGATCGAAGAGTATTATTACGAAAAATTTATGGCAGCATTTGCCGATGAAGAAAATATCGATTTTTACGGTCCTCAAGCTGCAGAGCAGAAGATCCCCATCATTCCCTTTAATATCAGATACAAAGATCGCATCTTGCATCCCAAATTTGTCACTCGTCTAATGAATGATCTTTTTGGTATTCAAACCAGAGCCGGCTGTTCTTGTGCCGGACCTTACGGGCATTATTTGATGGGAATAGAGCAAGATTTTTCCAATTTTTATCGCTGCCTGATTACCAATGTGGGATATCATGGCATCAAACCAGGCTGGGTACGTTTGAACCTGCATTATATTTTGGATGAAGCAGAATTTGATTATATCGTGGATGCTCTGAAAATTATCATTCGTTATGCTCACCGTTTCCTACCGCAATATATTTTTGATATCAAAAGTGGAGATTGGAGCAACAAACAGGCAGGTGAAAAATTACCATTCAAACTGGATATCGAAGAAGCTTATTCGGTGGATAAATATATCCATCAGCAACCGCAAGATTACCAAGCCAGATATCAAGCAGCTTTGGCTGAAGCAAAAAAAATAGCAGAAAACCTAACTGATGACTTTCAGGTTTTGGAATTTGACCCCGATCTGGAAACGCTGATCTATTTTCACGTCAACACGATGATACATTATCAGAGTTGTAGAAAAGATGTAAATGAACAAAAGCAAACAAAGGAAGGAAATTATGAAGAAAGTGATTGCAACTAAAAAAGCTCCGGCAGCTGTGGGACCCTATAACCAAGCAATTTTAGCCGGGAATCATCTCTTTATTTCCGGTCAGCTTCCCATCGATGTAGCTACCGGCAAATTTATCAGCGAAGATGTAGCTGAGCAGACCGAGCAAGCCTTGAAGAATATGGGAGAGATCTTGGCTGAGGCCGGAATGAATTTTGATAATGTGGTAAAAACCACTGTTTTGTTGGCAGACATCAAAGATTTTGCTGCTATGAACGAAGTATATGCTAAGTTTTTCAGTGGAGATTTTCCGGCTCGAGCCGCCTTTCAGGTGGCAAATCTGCCCTTGGGGGCAAGCGTGGAAATAGAAGCTGTGGCTTATAAAGAATAATCTGGTGCGGATTGCTTCGGCAGTCCGCCTTTTTTTTAGGAAAAAATCTTAACGAGGAAAATGTGATAAAAATAAAACGAGCTTTGATAAGTGTTTCAGATAAAACAGGAATCGTAGAATTTGCCCAAAACTTGAAAAAATATAATTGTGAGATAATTTCGACTGGCGGAACCAAACAGGTTTTGGAAGCAGCCGGTCTTGCAGTCACCGACATCTCTTCAGTCACCGGTAACCCTGAAGCTTTTGGTGGCAGGATGAAAACTATCTCTTTCCAGATCGAATCTGCCTTGCTTTATGATCGGGAAAAAGATGCAGCAGAAGCAGCTGAACTTGGCATCGAGCCCATAGATTTGGTTGTCTGCAATCTCTATCCTTTTTCCAAGGTAAAAGCAGCCGGAGCAGATCTGGCTGAACTGATCGAAAATATCGATATCGGCGGACCCACCATGCTGCGCGCCAGCGCCAAAAATTATCGCTATCTCGCTACAATTACCGATAGTGCTGATTATCGGCAAATCGGTGAGGAACTGGCAGTAAATAATGGCGCTCTGCAATTAGCCACCCGTTTCGAGCTGATGCGAAAAACTTTTAATCACACTGCCGACTATGAATCCCTAATCGCTACTACGATGGATGAGCAAGTTGGGATCAAATCTATCCGCAAACATTTTACCGAGGGCAAGCAATTGCGTTATGGTGAAAACTCACATCAAAAAGGTTACCTGTATCGTGATAAAGCTGCCAAAGATTCTTTGTGCGATATGGAAATTTTGCATGGGAAAGAGCTCTCTTTCAATAACTTAAATGATATTCAGTCAGCTGTGGATGCAGTAAAAGATCTGCCCAAACATGCAATCAGTGTGGTCAAACATAACAATCCTTGTGGTTTAGCTTGCGGTGCCGAGCAGTTAGAAGTTTTCACAAGTGCTTGGGCCGGTGACCCGATTAGCGCTTTTGGTTCCATTATCGCTTTTAATCAAACCCTAGAGCTGAAAGCGGCAAAATTCTTAGACTTGGATAATCCCCAGAAAAGTTTACGTAAATTTGTGGAAGTGGTTATCGCTCCTGATTTTGCTCCGCAAGTATTGGAATATTTACAATTCCACAAAAACTTACGCGTTTTGAAATATGATCCGCAAAAACAGACTCAAACTGATGATCTTAAATTTTTAAACGGAGCGATCTTGAGACAGGATTGTGATAATAAGCTCTATGACAAATTGCAAGTTGTTACCGAAGCTTCTTTTGATTTGGAAGGAAGCAAAGATTTGCTGGAGTTTGGTATCACAGCGATGCGCCAAGTAAAGAGTAATTCTATTGTGATCGTAAGACAATTAGCAGATGGCACATTCCAATTACTGGGCATGGGCGCCGGTCAACCCAACCGTGTGATTTCTACTAAATTAGCGATCGAAAAAGCGCGGGAAAATTTAGCCCGAGAATATGAGGGAGATGATCTGGAGGCATATCAACGTCAGCAGCTGAGCGAAGCGCTTTTGGTTTCGGACGCTTTTTTCCCTTTTCCCGATAATGTAGAATTAGCTGAGGCTGCCGGTCTGAAAAAAATCATTCAGCCGGGTGGTTCGATTAAAGATAAAAGAGTTATCAAACGCTGTAATGAGCTGGGAGTCTCGATGGTCTTTAGCGGCATCAGGCACTTTAAACACTAAAAAAAATAAATGGAGATATTATGAATTGTTTAGGAAATTTTTATACGCCCCAATTAGAAGTTATTCATCGCGGCAAAGTACGCGATAGTGTGAGAGTAGATGCGGAAACCAGGATGATAGTTGTTTCAGATCGCATCAGTTCTTTTGATAATGTGCTGAATAATTATGTGCCGCAAAAAGGAGCTGTCCTCACAGGCATCACGAATTTTTGGTTTGAGAAAACTCGTCATCTTGTGGATAATCATTTTATCAAAATGCTCGATCCCAATATCAGTTTGGTAAAAGAAGCTCAGCCTATCAAGATCGAGATGATCGTACGGGGCTATCTGACCGGCTCTATGTGGCGGGGCTACAAAGCTGGGAAGCGCGATTTTTCTGGCGTTATGGCACCCGACGGTTTGCAAGAAAATGATAAATTTCCCACTCCGCTGGTAACGCCTACGACCAAGGAAGAGATTGATCGTCCGATTACACCTGAAGATATTGTCAAAGAGGGTTGGAGCACCAAAGCGATTTATGATAAGATGCAAGAGCTTAGTCTCAAACTTTTTGCCTATGGTAGCGAATTCTTAGCAGAACGTGGAATTATCTTGGTTGATACAAAATACGAATTCGGGATTGTGGATGGCGAAATTATCTTGATCGATGAAATTCATACGCCCGATAGTTCACGTTTTTGGAGTTTAGAAGATTATCAAAAAGATCCTACCAAAGTAGATTCGATTGATAAAGAATATGTACGGCAGTGGTTGCGGGCAAATCAGCAAGCTGGGAAATATCCAGAGCTTTTGTCTGAGGAAGTTATTTCAGAAACTAATAGACGCTATCTGGATATATATGAAAAGATTACAGGTAAGAAGCTAAACTATGACTTCAATGAAAATATCAAAGCTCGTATCTGCCGCAATTTGGTGGCAGCCGGTTTGATCAAAGATGCTTTTATCTCGATTATCATGGGCTCTCCGCGCGATCTGGAGCATTGCCAGAAAATCGCAGCCCAGTTTGAAAAGTATGATATCTTTGTGGATATGAGAGTGACTAGTGCGCACAAAAATGGCGAGAGAATTCCGGGAATCGTGGAAACGTATAACAATGCCATCGAGCCGGGAGTGGTAATAGCAGTTGCCGGCAGATCCAATGGTTTGGGTGGAGCTTTGGCTGCCAATCTGGCCATTCCGCTGATCAATTGTCCTCCCTTCAAAGATAAAGTAGATATGATGGTGAATATCAACTCTTCGCTGGTAATGCCATCCCATACGCCGGCCAGCACCATTATCGATATTAGTTGCGCTGCTGGAGCAGCAGTGCGGGCGCTAAATTTGCCCCGCATGAAAGCGATCTTCGTCCAGGAGATGCAGCAGACCAAAGCAGATTTGGTAGCTGCTGATAATCAGATCAGAAAAAAGTTATCATAAATCAGACGGGAAGGAAATATTTCCTTCCCGATAATTTTAGCAAAACAGAGGTAATATGATAGTAGCAGTAATAGGCTCTGGAGGCCGCGAACACGCGATTGTCTGGAAATTGCAACAGAGCAAAATGATAGAAAAAGTTTATGTGCTGCCGGGTAATGCTGGCACAGCTGTGAATGTGGAGATCGACCCCAATGATTTTTCCGCGATACGAGCCTTTTGTCAGGACAAGGGTGTGGAGCTGATCTTTGTAGGACCAGAAGCACCTTTGGCAGCCGGGATAGTAGATTATTTTGCCGATACGCCAGTTATGGTTTTCGGTCCCGAACAAAAGGCAGCAAGCTTGGAAAGCTCCAAAATTTGGTCTAAGCGTTTTATGCAAAAATATGGAGTTGCCACTGCCGCTTTTTGGGAGTTTTCCGGTGAGCAGATGGAGGCAGCCCAACAGAAGATAGAGCAATTAGCGGGAAATTGCGTGCTGAAGTATGACGGATTGGCAGCCGGTAAGGGCGTCTATGTCTGTTCTCAAATAGAGGAAGCGCAGTCAGCTCTGCAAGAGTTGCTGACAAATTATGGAGCTGCAGCAGAATTTTTGATCGAAGAGCGTTTGCAGGGAGCAGAGATCTCGATCTTGGCTTTTACCGATGGCAAAGATTACCAATTGCTGCAACCTTCGGTAGATCACAAGCAACTTTTGGCAGGTGACAAAGGCCCCAATACGGGCAAAAAGCGCCCATTCCGCCCGTATTGGGGCCTTTGTCACCTGCCAAAAGTTGCTTGTGAT
>JAWOEN010000013.1:0-4784 GCA_046482725.1 Cloacimonadales bacterium (SeqCode) | reverse complement strand
GGCTTATGCCAAATGGATAGTAGAAAAATTTGCAGTGCGCCCCGATTTTGTTAGCTTGTATCCCGCCGGCTACAGTCGAGAGCCGGAAGCCGGGCATATCGTCACCTATTTCGAAGAGATGAAGCGCAAAGAAGGCTTTCCGCCCTATTTTTTGAAATTTCGCAAAAAATGTGCTTTAGAAAATATTGATCCGCAATTGAACGAAAATAAACCGCAAGGAGACCCAGATGATAAACCGAGATAAATTGAAAGAGATTTTGCAAAAAAATCGTCAGGAACAGGTAGCGCATCTTTCGCAATATGCAGCCAAAGAAGAGCAAGCTTATCGCCAAACCGATGAAACCGACGATTTTATGCGGTCACCTTTTGCTATCGACCGCGACAGGATTTTGTACAGTGGCGCTTATCGGCGTTATCAGGGCAAGACTCAAGTATTTTCCTTCACCAATATGTTTGATGAAGAGATGACCAACCGCAGTCTGCATACTACTTATGTCTCACAAATCGCCAGAACGATCGGGCGCAATCTGGGCTTGAATCAGGAATTGATCGAAGCGATTGCTTTGGGACACGATTTGGGTCACACACCATTTGGTCATGATGGAGAAGTAGCGCTTTCAGCTTGCTGCCAAAAAAATGGCATCGGTCATTTTCATCACAATATCCAAAGCTTAAATGTGGTGGATTATATCACCAAGCGTGGCGGTGGCATGAACCTGACATTTCAGGTGCGCGATGGTATTATCTCCCACGATGGGGAAGTGCACAATACCAAGCTAACTCCCGATTGGGATAAAACAGAAACTGAGATCAAAGCTTATATCGCAGCCAAGAAAAAAGGCGAAAAACTTAGCTGGATGCCGGCAACAATGGAAGGTTGTGTGGTCAGGATTTCCGATACTATCGCTTATATCGGACAAGATATCGAAGATGCTATTCGCTACAAAATTTTGGATCCGGAGGAGATCCCGCACGAATGCACGGATTATCTGGGAAAAAGTAACGGGCAGATCATCGATACTCTGGTCCAAAGCGTGATCCTCAATAGCTACGGCCAAGATTATGTCGCTTTCGATCCTGAGACCAGTCAGCAGCTTTTGAAACTGAAAAAATTCAATTATCAGCGCATCTACACCAATCAGCATGTCAAAAATGCCAAGGTGATTATCAACAAAAGTATGAATCTGATGTTTGAACAATATTTGGAAGATCTGGCCCAAAAACGAGCCGAATCGAAGATCTTTCTGCAGTTTCTGAATCATAAAAACCAGCATTATATCAGCGATTTCAATGATGCTGAAAAAGTGCGCGATTTTATTTCCACCATGACAGATCGCTATTTTAATGAAGAAGTAAAACATTATCTGTTGCCGGGTCGTTATCTTTAGGAGTAGTTTGAGAGAATAATCGGTAGCTAAGAGTAGAATAGCAGAAAACTTTTGAATAAAATCTCAACTTGTAAGAGGTTTGAAAAGTTGACACATTGCGCTGCTATATTTTTTTTACCCAGCTGAAAGTAAAAGAAAAAAACAGACTAATGGGAGAGAATAAAAATGGAACTGAAAGAATATATAAATGAATCGGATAATTTGATAGATAAAATAACAGATATCCGGAGGTTACTTTGACACTGCCAGTTTAGAGCAGAAAGTATCCGACCTGGAAAAACAGATGAACGAGCCAACATTTTGGAATGATAGCCAAAATGCTCAAACCATCATCAAAATTACAAATCGCTTAAAATCACAATTGGAAGCTGATCGGCTTTTAGCAGAAATATTGGAAGAGCAACAAACTTATCAATTGATGCTGTCAGAAGAATATGGAGAATTGTTGTTGAGTGAGGCTATAAAAGCGCTGAGAAAATCTATTCCCCAAATCGAGAGAGCAGAAGTTCGCTTTATCCTCAATGGCAAAACAGACAGCAATAATGCTATCTTGACCATTCATCCCGGTGCGGGTGGCACAGAATCCCAAGATTGGGCAGAGATGCTATTTCGCATGTACAAACGCTGGGCTGAGAAGAATGATTATAAATGCGATATCATCGATTTTGCCAATGGCGACGAAGCTGGAATCAAAAGTGTGACAGTTGAGATCTTCGGAGATTACGCTTTCGGATATCTGAAAAGTGAAATTGGCATCCATCGTCTGGTGCGCATCTCTCCTTTCAACGCTCAGGGCAAAAGGCAAACCTCGTTTGCCTCGGTTTTTGTCTATCCCATGATCGAAGATGATATCGATCTGGAGATCAATCCGGCCGATATTCGCATCGATACTTACCGCGCTTCCGGCAAAGGTGGACAGGGCGTAAATACCACAGATTCGGCCGTGCGGATTACGCACGTTCCCACCAATATCGTGGTGCAGTGCCAAAACCAGCGTTCACAGATCAAAAACCGGGAAGGCGCTATGCAAGTGCTAAAATCGCGGCTCTATCAATATTATGAAGAAGAACGCGCCAAAGAGCGCGCTAAATTGGAAGATAGTAAAACCGATATCGGCTGGGGCAACCAGATTCGCTCTTACGTATTTCATCCCTACCAGATGGTGAAAGACCATCGTACAAATTTTGAATCGGGTAACCTCAATGCTGTGATGGACGGCGAGCTTTGGGGCTTTATGAATTCTTACCTGAAATTTATCGCGGAAAGACAGAGCTGATGGAAAATTTAGCTGAACTAACAAAAATTGTGCAAGCAGACCAATTGCCGCAACATGTAGCTATCATCATGGATGGCAACGGGCGTTGGGCTCGGCAGCACAATCTGAAACGTGTGAATGGACATAAAGCAGGCGTAGATGCTTTGCGTCAAATCGTGGAAATTGCCGGAGATATCGGATTGCAGTATCTCACAGTTTATGCTTTTAGCACCGAAAATTGGGGCAGAAGCAAGACTGAGGTGAGCTATCTATTGAAATTGATCATGGATTCTTTGAATAAAGAGATCGAGGAATTGCGACAAAATAATGTAAATATTCGCTTTATCGGTAGCCCCCAAGAGTTGGAGGCCAGCTATAACAAAAAGATTATCAAGACTTGTCAGAAAAGCTGGGATAATGACGGATTGCATTTTAATATTGCCATGAATTATGGAAGTCGCCGGGAAATAACTGAAGCTTTTCAGAAGCTGCATCAGGATCTGCTCAGTGGCAAATTAGCCGAGCAAGATATCAGCGAGCAGACCATCTCAGATTATCTCTACACAGCAGATATGCCCGATCCCGAACTGATAATTCGCACGTCGGGCGAGCAGAGATTATCCAATTTTCTGATCTGGCAAAGTGCTTATTCCGAATTTTGGTTTACAAAAACGCTGTGGCCGGATTTTTCGAAAGTAGAATTTCTGCAAGCGTTGAGAGATTTTCAGAATAGAGAGAGACGTTTTGGCAAAAGGTGAAATGTAGCTTACTGCTAGGAAAAAAAATTAGTAAGGAAATAAAATGGAATTGATCAAAAGATTTGGTGTAGCGCTGGTATTTATCCCGCTATTACTGTTTTTATTTAGCTCAGGCGGAGCTTGGTTAGCAGGTTTTGTCGCCATCATTACCTATGTGGGTTTGGATGAGATGCGCAAGATGTATAATACCAAAGGTGTGAATATCCCCTGGATCATGGTACCACTGGCGATGATCATATTTTTCGCCTCGCTCTATGGACCGGCTATTTATCTGTTGAGTGCTTTTTTCTTGCTCTTCGTGGTAATGTTGGCTTTGGATCTTTTCCAAAACAAAATAGACGGTTCTTCACAAAGGATTGCTTACAGTCTGGTAGCAGCTGTCTATGTGGCAGTATTTATGTCTACCATCTACAAGGTCAGCGAGCTAAATAATGGAACTGTCCTGATCACGGGACTATTGATCACCACTTGGATTACAGATTCGGCGGCTTATTTTGTGGGAATGAATCTGGGCAAGCATCGCCAGATCTTTAAGGCCAGCCCCAAAAAATCTTTGGAAGGATTTATCGGAGGTTTTATCTTTGCCTGCATCAGCGCCATTGGCTATATGTATGTAAAAGATATCACACTTCTGCAAGCTCTTTTTATGGCAATCTCAGCTGGCATTTTCGGTCAGATCGGAGATTTGATGGAATCGATCCTCAAACGTGATATCGGTGTCAAAGATTCCAGCTCGCTTCTACCCGGACACGGCGGCATCTTGGATAGATTTGATAGCCTGATGGTCTCAGCTCCCGCCTTCTTATTGATGTTGATGTTTATAAACTAAGGAATGTTATGGCAGAATATATAGACGAAGATTTTGATTTTTTCAAGCAAGCAAGCTCGGATCTAAAAAATCAAACCAAAATAGTTCTTGTTACTGGCGGTGCCGGCTTTATCGGAGCAAATTTTATCAGCTATATTTTGGAAAATTATCCGGAATATCGAGTGATAAATTTCGATAAACTCACCTATGCCGGAAATCTGAATAATCTCACTCTGGTGGAAAATAATCCCAATTATGTGTTTATGAAGGGAGATATCGCCAACAAGAAAGATGTGAAAAATGTATATGAAGAGTTTAATCCCGATTTTGTAGTTCATTTCGCCGCAGAATCTCATGTAGACCGCAGTATCATCAATCCGGATATTTTTCTGGAAACCAATATTCTCGGTACTCAAAATCTACTGAATTTTGCCCGGGAGCATAAGATCGAAAAATTTATTATGATCTCGACCGACGAAGTTTATGGCTCGGTGGAAGATGGCGTCAGCAGCAAAGAGATAGACCGCATGGAACCAAATAATCCCTACGCTGCCAGCAAAGCCTCAGCCGAATTT
>JAWOEN010000175.1:0-4559 GCA_046482725.1 Cloacimonadales bacterium (SeqCode) | reverse complement strand
TGAGCAGCAGTTTGAGGCAAATGCTGACCCCAATCGGACCAACTTTAGTCCAGGCAAAAGGTGTATGTCCGATGCGATGGTAGAGGCCAGTGGCGACAAGCATAGGGGGTTCGGCAGAACAGGTCGGCCATTAGAGGAATATGCGGGGGCAGGTCGCAACAAGCGTGATGTCTGGGAGATAACCACGCAGCCCTATCCCGAAGCCCACTTTGCCACCTTCCCAGAGAAGCTATGCGAGACGCCTATCCTGGCGGGCTGCCCTGAAGCTATCTGTACCAAGTGCGGGAAGGCACGGGAGAGGGTGTATGACAAGGGCTGTACGGACCACAACGGGGAGACCACGACAGCCTATCCCAAAGGCACTACTGCCAACCGGCTCGCGCTTCTGAGGCAAGCGGCCAGGGAGCAGGGCAAGGAGTACCGGAACGAGGCCGAGTTTATGGGCTACACCGACTGCGGCTGCGGCGCATCTTACCAACCTGGCGTCCTGCTCGACCCGTTCTGCGGCTCAGGCACGGCATTGGCTGTGGCAAAGCGTCTAGGCCGGAAGGCGATAGGTATTGAACTGAATCCCGACTATTGCAAACTAATTGCACACTACAGCCATGGAGATCGAGTGGGAGCAGATCATCACTCCGCAGCAGACATTTGCCATTTTTGCCACAGTCTCCAATAGCAAGATCAAGCACAGCAAATATGCTGCCTTGGTACTAAAGGACGCTATCGCAGACCGCTTTCGCGAGCAAACCGGCAGCCGGCCCTCGGTAGATACTGAGGAACCGGATCTTTGGATCAATCTGCACATCGAGAAAAATAAAGCGCGTATCTCGGTAGATACTTCCGGCGGCTCTCTGCATCGGCGCGGCTATCGGCAGATCACTACCGAAGCTCCGATTCAGGAAACAGTGGCTGCGGCCATCGTGCGGCTCAGTGGCTGGAAAGGTGAAAGCAAATTGCACGATCCTATGTGCGGCAGCGGTACCCTGCTTTCTGAAGCAATGCTGCGCTATTGTCGCATTCCGGCAGCCTTCAAGCGTCAAAATTTTGGCTTTAAATATCTGCCCGATTTTGACGAAAAATTGTGGCGCGAGATCCAACAAAATTCCAAGCAACATATTCGGCCTTTGCCGGAAAATCTGATCAGCGGCTCCGATCTCTCGGGCTTTGCTATCAAAGCAGCCACAGCCAATACGGAAGCTGTGCCTTATGGCAAAAATATCGCTCTGCAAAAATGTGACTTTCGCGAGCTGCCCCAGCTGGAAAATTACACGATTATCTGCAATCCGCCTTATGGAATCAGATTGGGTGAAGAGGCAGAGATGCCGCAGCTTTACAAGGAATTTGGCGATTGGCTGAAGAATAATTGCAAAAATTCCACAGCTTGGATCTATGTGGGAAATCGTGATCTGATCAAAGAGATCGGGCTGAAACCTACCATGAAATATCCTCTGAAAAATGGTTCTTTGGATGGACGACTGCTCAAAATAGAAATTTATTAGGAGGTAAGATTTGCGTAGAATATTAACTCTAATTGTACTGCTACTTTTCAGCTGCTTGGCTGCTGAGCAATTGACCGATGGACCCTATTTCAGACTAGAGCAGCAAGGCGTTTTGCTGCAATATCTATGGCAAGACGAAGTGATTTCCCAAAGCTATGCCTGGCCGGAAAATGGAGAATTGAGAGTTGAAATAGCAGATTTGGACGGCAGCTATCAGATTTATCAACAAGCGCCGGAAATAGCAGCGGATGAATATAATCAGGTCGAGAAGATCTTTGCGATTTCCGATATTCACGGGCAATATAATAGATTTGTGGAGATTTTGACAAGTCAGCAGGTGATCGACGCTGAACAGAATTGGACTTTTTCCTCAGGTCATCTGGTGATTGTGGGCGATGTATTTGATCGAGGAGAGCAGGTTACGGAAGCACTTTGGCTGATCAAGAAATTATCAGATCAGGCTGAGAAGCAAGCTGGCAAAGTGCACTATTTATTGGGCAATCATGAAGTAGCTGTTTTGCTGGGAGATGATCGCTATGTGAATAATAAATATCTGCAAGTAGCTGAGAAATTGCAAGTGGATCATGCCGAGCTTTATAGTAATGCTACGGTTTTGGGGCGTTGGATTCGCAGCCGCAACGCTTGTGTAAAAATCAATGACATTCTCTTTGTGCATGGTGGCATTTCGCCGCAATTGTTGAAGAGAGGTTATCGCCCCCCAGCGCTCAACGCTAAGGTACGAGAGATCTTTGCCGACTCTGCTTCCCAACCAAAAGATTCTGAAGAGAAGGAATTTATTTTGGGAAGTTTTGGCCCCTTTTGGTATCGAGGCTATCTTACCTCGGGCAGCAAGTATCGTCAGTTGCGCCAAACCGAGGCAGAGCAAGTTTTGGCAGAACTAAAGATATCTAATCTGGTGGTGGGGCACACTACCCAAAGTTTTATCAATCCCTTTTTTGGTTCGCGCATTATTCCCATCGATGCCGGGATAAAATACGCTGATCAGGGTGAGGGTTTGCTTTGGCAGGCAGGAAAATTTTACCGCGCGCTGGCAGATGGCTATCGAGAAGAATTGGATTAGAAAGGAAGGTGATCTATGCAAGAAAACGAGCAATATAGAATGCAGATCGGTGCTGATGAGAAATATTATAAAATCTATATTTTCACTCCTCAGAAAATGGATAATTTTGAGTATCGGGTGGTAACCAAAGAGCTGAAAAATGGGAAATTGGAGCTGATCGGCTACAATTATAAAATCTTTGATGGCGAAGGCATAAAATCTCAATTGGTGCAAGCTAGTGATATCGACAAAGATAAATTGCCCCAGATCATTGAGCAGCTTATGAAGCTAACCAGGACAGCCCCGGAAGATAGACGCGAGATAGAGCTTGGCGACTTTGCTGATTATCAGCAGCAGCTGCAATATCTGGAAAAATTACCGGGAATCAACGAAGAATTTTTGCTTTAAGCAATTCCATGTTTGTTATCTAATCAATTAACAATTTATTAGCTTATCTCAGCTCATAAAAAATAACTTGTGCAAAATATTTAGCAAAGTAATTTCTGCCTCATTAAATTTTGGAGGAAGAATATGAGGAAATTATGGTTAATCTTTATTCTGTTTTTATGCACAATTTTGCAGGCAGAAAATGTTCAGGTTTTTGGTGTAAAATCTGGCAAATTGGTCTATGAGCTTAGTGGCAGTGTTAGCGGCACCAAAACTATTTGGTTTGATGATTATGGCAGCTTACGTCGCACAGAGTTGCAGAGCGAAACCACAGTGAAAATTTTCGGGATGGCGAATACTACAACAGAGCACAATTTGACAATCATGGATGGAGAATATCTCTACTCTGTCGATCTGCAGGATAATAGTGGGATAAAACAGGCAATGCCAGATTTGACTGCTGAGCTAAGAGTTGCCGGAATGAGTGATACTGATAAGCAGGATTTTTTTGATGAGATTTTAGCAAACTTGGGGGGTGAAAAACTGGGAACTGAAAAGTTTTTGGGTAGGACTTGTGATCTAATCACAATTATGGGCAGTAAATCTTGGATCTATCAAGGTATTACCCTAAAAAGTGAAACAAGCATAATGGGAATTACTAATAATGAAACCGCAATAATTTTTGAAGAAAACATCAAGGTTCCAGCAGATAAATTTGTTGTACCAGCTAATATTGAGTGGCAGCAGACAGATTATGTTGCCAATGCTTTTTATGATGAGTTGGGATATGATGAGGAGTATGAAGATGATTATGATGAAGAAGATTATGTAGCACCGGGGATGGTTTATGAAAAATTTGCATCTGTGATTCACTCAGCTGAGTTATCTGGCTACAATTTAATCCGAGTCGAAGATGACCAAGATCAGTATTTGGCTGTATTTATGCAATCGCCCCTCAATAGCATCATGATCAATGCGATAGCTTATGATGAAGAATTACTACAAGCAGATTCGGGTGAGATCGATCTGCAGAGTAAATTTCGTTACCGCGGCAAGGATGCTTACTTCACGCAGACCCCTGACGGTATTTCTCTGCTTAGCCTGATCTTGGAAAAAGAGCAAACAATGATTTCCTTTATCAAAATGAGCCAATCAACTCAAGAATATTTGCTGAAGATTGCTGATAAATTTGATTTTTAGTTAGCCAATTTCCTGCAGGAAATGCTGAAATGTCGCTGCTAACGCAGCTATGTTCATCATTTCTTTTGTCTTGATACAAAAGAAATAAAGGAAAGAAAAAATCAGGGCTGCAGGCTGGTAAGCTTCTTACTGTCAAAGGTAAGGGTGAACCGTGAATTCTGTCCCAGCCAGAATTAACTCGTTCACGCCAATTTCCTGCAGGAAATTGCTTGGATGTCGAACTCACTGCGTTCAGACAGCAACATCTCACTAGTACAATTTTAACTGAATTTCTTCACGTAATTTATCTGATGCCTCTAAGAAAACTGCTTCGCAGTTTAAGTATTATTTTAAAAATTATTTTTTTATTTTTCGGTTCGCTTGCCTAGTTTGTCAATTCTGCTGTCAGGTCGTCAACTCAACGTAGAGGTGAA
>JAWOEN010000017.1:0-3883 GCA_046482725.1 Cloacimonadales bacterium (SeqCode) | reverse complement strand
AACGATTTTTATGCTAGCAGCTATCAACGCGCAGTTAGCAGCAACCAGATAAATTTTGCCGGAGATCTGGCAGAGACAAAGCTAAACTCTAGCCTGATAGCAGATGGCAATGAATTGCAGCTGCAAGCCAGCTTGAAAGATTTAGGCCAAAGCAAGCGCTCGATCAGGGCAGATATGGCTCTACCCAAGATCGAGGCAGAGCGCTATTGGCCTGCTCTCGAAGGCCAAGTTTCGGCCACCGCTGCTATCAGTGGTGCTCTACTGCAACCGGATATTTTTGTGCAAGCTACAGCAACTGAGATCACGGCCTATCAGCAGCAGATTCCCTATCTCTCTGCCTCAGCAGAAGTAGGCTTCGATCAGCTTGATTTTACCTTGCATCAATTGCAGTGGGAAGACAATCTAGCCAGCGGTTTTGGAGTTTATGATTATCAAACAGGATTATCAGCTCAACTGCAAATTCCCGATTTTCGCTATCAAAAAGATCAGTATGAGATGAGAGCAGATCTGCAAGCTGATGTAGCTTATGATGAGATTCTGCAGGCAAATCTTGCTCTTTCCGAGCTGATTTTAGCTTCTGACGATTTGGTTATGGATCAATTACAATTGGATGCTGCTTTGAGGGATGATCAGCTAAAAATCGATTTGACTCGTCCGACTAATGACATCTCTCTGCAGCTGGAAACTGATCTACAAGCTGAAAATATTCTGGGCAGCCTCGATTTCAACCGTTTTGATCTCAATCGCTATTTCCAAAAATATGATCTGCCCCGCCTTTCGGGGAATTTCCTCTTCCAAAAAGATTCGGCAGAAATTTGGATTGATTCTGCCCTGCGCATCTTTGATCAAGATTTTGGGAAATTGGACGGACGTCTCATCACCAAAGCGCAAGTTGATCTGGAAGCTGAAACTATCAAACTAAACTTTGATACAGATAAAACTAAATTTAATTATGAGCCCTTCAAAATAAATCTAGCAGCTGCAGGAACTTTTGAAAAAATCCAAACCACTAAGTTTTTGATCAATGACGAGATCAACCTGAATCTGTGGGTCGATAGGGCCGATTCGTTGACCTATGGCGCTAAAGTAGAAGCCGATAGTGTGCAGCTCTACAATTACTTGAAATATGTGATGCATTCTTACACAGCAAACCAGATTTCAGGCAATCTGGATCTCAATCTCAATTACGACAGCTCGTATCAAAATAGCATTATGGGCAATGCCAAGCTCTCGGATTTTTCTTATGATGAGATGGAAAAACTGCAAGCAGAAATGTCTTTCTCTGGCAATCCGCAAGCTCTGGATCTAGAGCAATTTCAGATTAGACATGCGAATAAAACCTTGCTGGATATTGGGGGAAAACTATCTGCCAACCCCGATTTTAATGTCGAGCTGACAGGCAAAGTTACTGCTTTTGATCCCTCGGAAATAATTCCAGACTCTCCGCTGCAGGGAGAAATTTTTGCCGATTTAGCTTATCGCTACGCAACCGATTCCTCACAATTTGATCTGGATCTTTCTGCTGAAGACTTGACTGTATCCCAACAAAAAATCGATAGCTTTGATCTTTCAGTGACTCAATATCCCCAAATATTGGAGATAAAAAAACTCTCCGCTTTTACCAAAAATCGCTTCGAATTACTGGGCGGAGGTAAGGTAAATTATAATTTTCTCACCTCGACTGCCTATCCCGATTCTCATAGTTTTGATTTGAACTTTAGCGGTGATCTTTTCCGCATGCTGGCTCGTGAATTAGATTTTATCAAATCGGGACGTAGCCGTAGCAGCATAGATCTAAAGCTGGGAATCGCCGAGAACGGTTTTTCAGTTAAAAGCGGAAAGATCAAGATCGATCAAGCCTATCTCGATATTGCCAATCAATTGTTACCTTTGGACAAAGTGGATATTTTACTAAATTTTTCAGATAATATTATGGATATCGAAGAATTTAATTTTAGGTTTGGAGAGGGACGTTTGTATGTAGATAATGAAATTGGCGAAACAGATAATTTTGTTTTGGGCATGTTAAACCTGGGAAAATTCAAAGTTCATACTTCAGCTTCCGGTATTTTATCTCACATTCCCGGCTTTATGCCCAGCAATTCATTTGCCAAAATCGAGATTAGCGGACGCGATCAAAAAGATTTGCTAATCTCGGGACCTTTTGAAGATACTAAAATTCTGGGAAATGTTATCCTTTCCAATGGTGATGCTATTTTCCCACCTGATACTGAAAATGTGATGAAGTTGTTTACCCGGATGAGGAGCAATGCTGACGCAAAAAAGCCCGTCTTTGAAGCAGAAACAGAAAAAAAAGATTTGCCCTTTACTTTGGATCTGATCATCGATCTGCAAGAAAATGTGCGCTATGTAACCTATCCGGCCAATCTCAAAATCAGCTCAGATAGCTTTTTGCGCCTGAAATATTCAGCTGGGGAATTCAAGATTCCCGAAGCTTTGTTTATTTGTGAAGAAGGTAGTGCTAATATTTTTGGCACCCAAATGAGAACTGATTTCCTCAAGATTCAGATCAATGAATATCAGCAAGGTGTAGAGATCGTGGGTAATTTTTATAAACAAGCTGCCGACGGTACCATTATCACCTTCGAGATCTTCGATGATAGCAGCGCTCAGGAAAAGATGAACCTGCAGTTCCAGCTGATCTCTGATAATGCCTCAGATGGTATCTTGGATATTCTCAGTCTATTGCGTTACGGTCGTCGCGTCGATGATATTGCTGAAGGGCAGAAAAAAACTCTGCTGCAAGATGAAGTTGTCAATATTATCGGAGTCGGCCTGGAAAGCGCACTTTTGGATCCCTTGATTTCACCGGTGGAAAATTGGATTAGAAATACTTTGCGCCTCGATTTTTTCTATCTCTCGACAGATTTAGTCCAAAACGTTGTTTCCACTTTTATCAGCAGCTCCGATGAACAATTACTGCTGACCAATGAGCCTGGACAAGATTTTAACTCTTTTGCCTATGATGATTTTCTGGATAATCTCTCGATCAATGCTGGTAAATATCTCACACGCCGTCTCTTTGCTGACTATGAAGCCCGCATCGAAAAAAGTTACGACCTGAATTATCGTACTCGAACCGGGGTCTATCAGTTCTACTCTCTGCGCTACGATTTGCCGCTAAAATTCCGCTTGATCTATCAGTACAACTTGCAACCTTTCGATGAAGACTCGCATCAGATTACCTTGGAAAAATCTTTCCGTTTCTAATACAATTGGAAATACAATAGGAATACATAGAAATGAATACCCGTCTACGTTTCACTCCGACGCGGCAAGATGAATAATGCAGAATGCAGAATGGATATCTGTCTACATCATGGAAAATGACTGCGGTGGATAAGAATGTGAAAATTTTGAATTTAGATTTTAGAAATCCGTGAAATTATCTGCCGGAACTTTCATGTCGGCAGTATATTGAAAAGAAAACTGAAAAAAGGAATACGATTTAAATACAATTGTAGATACAAGGGAATACAGTTGTGGATACAATGGGAACTCGATGGAGAGTTAAGTATAATTTTTCCAAGACGAGTCATACTTTATCCTTTTTACTTTACCCTTCTCTATGTCGCTACTACGTAGCTTTTAATTTCCGAGTTTTGCTTACCAGCAGCTCACGCTGCTGGCTACAGAAATTTCGCTGCTGACGCAGCTGTATTCAGCAATCAGCTCAATGCGCCAGTGGTTAATGCCATATGGCGGTCAAGTGTTATCAACATCTCTTAAAATGTTGATATATTGTTTAACGGCATGCTTTGATAATCCCGTTACTAGATGCGTATATTCTAAGTTTTCACTTTGCTTATATGCACATCTGACTCGATTAAAATCATTTAAATATCTATCTACTGCTTGCTGA
>JAWOEN010000155.1:0-5086 GCA_046482725.1 Cloacimonadales bacterium (SeqCode) | reverse complement strand
CTTTACTTCCAACTGCAAAAGTTGGATAAAATTGTAGCCATTTTCTACCGGTCGATTCAATAAACCGATCGGCAAATCAAAAATGGTACTGAGAATATAGCAGCTGGCGATCGCATCAAGATCAGCATTGATATGGGGAACTAAAATAATTTTATCCCGCTGATACTGCTTTATCAAATCTATAATATTATTCACAAAAAAACTCCTGTTGACGATAAAATTCTAATAAACCAAATAAGTTGCAACAAGTTGATATGTCAAATTGAAAAGCAATTTTGGTCAAGTCTGAAGCCTCATCCAGAGCGGGTCTTGCGGATATGGATAATAAAGAAACAGGTTAAACTGTAGAAAATCGTAACAGAAGTTTATAGCGTTCTGTCAGATATGTTGACAGTAAATAGCAATAAATTAGAAAGATAGCGCAAGAGCCCGATCCTGCCAGTTGCCCAGCCTTGGATCGGGCTGTGAATTATTTACGCAGAGCTGCTTTGGAAAAGATATTTGGCGCTATCTGCGGATTAAATTTGATCTCTTCAAAAATAATCTCAGTACCTTTACCATTTTTCAAAACATCTCGGAAGCTAAAGTGACGTGGGACCCAACGCTCTTCCACCTGAAAGACTTCATGAATAATACTTTCTTTTAACAAAGTGCCGCTCAAGCCATAGAGCTCTTCTTTCAAAGCCACAAACCTTTCCTTATCTACCCAAAGTAAGCGCTTGGCATAAGCCAGATCATCGCTCTGGGCTAATAGCTCCAATTTCCAGCAGGCGCGTCCATCATATTTTTCCTCGTTCAAAATTGTGGCACTATAATTTTCCTGCAGCTCAGTATCGCTCATCAAATCTTCATAGCTCAGATCCGAGCCCATAACGCTTTGCCGCAGCATATGCCCCGAAATCTTGATAATGCGATCGCTTCCGGGAGAGTAGATCCAGAGATTTTCTCCCAATTTCAACATTTTGGTTCCACGTTCCCGCGCCGGTTGCAGATATTCAGTGAAGCTATCTTCTTGTCCGCGACTGTAAGTCTGCAGGCTCAGGGTGCGAGAATTGCGTCGACCGTGTACGATCATTTTCATTTTGGCAGATTGCGATTCTGCCAGTAAATTTTCATCCATTTTATCTAGGATCTCAGCAGCCGAAATTTGCTCTGCCTGCAGCAAAAGAGATCCCAGCAATAGGCAGAGGATAAAGCATATTTTTTTCATTGTTCTAGCTCCTTGAATAGTTGTGAAGTTTGACGTTTATAGATTCCGCGACCGGCTAGCATGGCACCTGCTACTGAAGCTAGCAACCCGGGAATAAAACCGATATAGAAAGCCGTGGGAGTGATTTTGGCATAAACTCTGCTTGAGATCAGAATAGTGGAATCTTTTAGCATATCTCCCATGGAAACTCCTACCTCTTGCAGATAGTAGGCAATCAATAGACCTGCAGCAGTTCCGATAATCGATCCGATGCTACCGATCAGGGCAGATTCGGCGATGAGACTGCGGTAGAGATGTCCCTTGCTTTCACCAATGGCTAATCTCACTCCAAATTCTCCATATTGCCGAATTCCTTTGATCAGACCGGAATTCCACAAAACTATCGACATTAATATGACAAAAACAGTGATCATGATGCTTGAGTAGGAATTGATCATATTGATATAATCGCGCATTCCCTGCTGATCGGCCAGCGTAAGCATCTCCGGTGAGAAAGGATCTGCAGCATCTGCATAGCTAGCATTGAAATCTGCCTGAATCTGGGCAGCTTGCTGATCATCATAAAATCCACTACGTGAGATGCCAAATATTTCTGATACGGCATCTTCCATATAGAGTAGGTCGCGGGCTCCGGAAATATCTATGATCAGAGCTTGGCGATCGACTGTTTCCAGACCAAAGCGCACAGTGCCTACCACTTGGAAATTTTTCAGCGTCATAGCTCCATCGATCGAAGTGCTGAGCAAAGTGATCGTTTCCTGCAAACTCAGATTCAGTTTCTGAAATAGTCCCGGACTCAGCAAAATCTCATCTGCAGCTTCAGGCAGCTTACCTGTTTGCAAGGAGTTTTGCAGTTTTAGTAGCTCGATCTCAGGACTATCAGTTTGCAGCAAATTCACTGCTTGTCCATAAAAATAGCCTTGCTCGCGAGTTTCTCCTCTTTGATCGGGAACATCGATAATGCCGCCGAAATTTATTCTTTCCAACCAATGATAAGTCGGGAATTTTTGTTGCAAATCCTGCACCAAATCAGAGCTATTATCCAAAGCATATTCCAGAGGATGCTGATCTAACTGCTCGGCATAAGCGCGACTGACCACTTTGAGGTGACCGGTCTGCAGAGCAGCTGCATTGCCGATCATCTCATCAAACATACCATCCATCCAACATAAGGTAAGCACGGTGATAGTTACCCCGATCGAGACTGTGAGGATGGGAAACAAACTGTGGGATTTATCGCGAAAGATTCCTTTCCATAAAAATTTTATCATGATTATTTTTCCTTTGTTGTCCATTTTCCGCGCAGAGCTTCAGTCGGGCGCAATTTTGATATTTTCCGTGCTGGCAGATAACTAACCAGAATCACCAGCAAAAAGATCAGCAAAACTGTTGCGACGATTAGTTGCGCCGAATAGTAAGGATAGAGCTTGGTAGATAAACCGGCGATATTGTAGTCGTCTGTTGCTGCCGGCAAGGCGATGCCATATTTCAGGGAAAAATAGAGCAACGGAATGCCATAGACAGCGCCGATCAGGGCAGCCATCACAGCGTTGAGAAAGCCTTCCAAAGTGAAGATTATAGTCAGCTTGCTGCGAGTGAGGCCCAGTGCCATCATCGTGCCCATTTCGCGGCGACGTCGGAAGAGATTGAGAATTTGCGTGTCGAAGATGCTGATCACAGCTAGGAAAAGCAAGATTGCATGAAAAATTAGCGAGCTGCCTTTTTTCATTTTCACCATCGCATTGATATCACGCATCAAAAAATCCAGATCTTTGTATTCCCAGCCGGAAAATTCGGAGCTATTTTCAGACGAGCCCAAAGTGATAATCGTAGCTGTATCAGGCGCTTGCACCATCTTTTGTAAAGTTTGCAGCTCGAGCCAGATCTGGTTGTTGTCTACTGCTGGAGTTTGGAAAGCACTGATCTGCACGATCTCGATTTCGCGGGCATCATAAGCGCCTTGGCTATTTTTCCAGCGGACAGTTACCAGATCTCCCACCTGCAGGCCGCTGTTTTGAGCCATCCGTTTACCGATGAAGCCAGGTATAGAGCTGGAATCATTTTGTAAAACGAATGCAGGTAGATCCAGAATTTGTTGCTCTGGCTCTATGCCCTTTAGCGTGATCGCCCGCATCTGACCCTGAGGATAGGCGATAGCTCTGACCAACAAGATTGGCGTACTGGGTTCTGCTAGATTATCGGGAATTTTTACATAGGCGCTATCCAAAGAAAAAGGATCATAAGGATCGTAACCAGCTGCCCAATATTGTCCAGCCCCGATCTGCTCAGAGACCATGGCTTGCCCGGCTTGGCGCTGCATACCGTCTTGCAGACCGGTCATCCAAATGATGGCAACATAAGCAAATGATAAAACCAGAAAATTGAGCCAACTGCGCAAACCTTTGCCAAAAAGATTGCGGTAGGCCAAGCGGAAAATATACATTTTTATCTCCTAAATTAAACCTTTAGCTCGCTTGAAGAATCTGTTGAAACTGCTTGGGCAATCTCATCATTGACAATTTTGCCATCTTTCAGCGTGATTTTGCGCTTTAGATATTCGATGACTTTTTCATCGTGAGTCGAAAATAGAAAGGTGGTTTGTAGATCGCGATTCAATTTCTGCATCATCTGTAAGATATTATGAGAATTTTCCGCATCCAAATTGGCAGTGGGTTCATCAGCCAAAACCAATTGGGGTTTCTTCACCATGGCGCGGGCAATGGCAGTGCGTTGGCACTCTCCGCCCGAGAGTTGAGCCGGTTTGGAATTGGCCTTATCTCTCAAACCCAGCCAATCCAGAGCTTCCAGCACAGCTTGCTGTCTTTGCTTTTTGCTCATCTTCAGCAAGAGCAGAGGGAATTCTACATTTTCATATACAGTGTAGAGTGGCAAAAGATTGTAAGTTTGGAAGATGAAGCCGATCTTTTGCGAGCGCAAATGGGCAGATTCAGCGTTGGATAATTGCTCGATATCGTAGCCCAAAGTTGTGACAGAACCAGATGATTGGCTGTCGAGCGAACCGATAATATTGAGCAGAGTGGTTTTGCCACTGCCGCTGGGACCGACAATTCCGCTAAATTCACCCTCTCTTATCTGTAGGTCAATCTGCTTGAGAGCCTGAAATTTTCCGCGACCGATCGGGAAATATTTGTCGAGATTTTGGATATTTACCAAGAGATTATTTTGCATATTTGCTCCTTATCTTTTTTAGAAATCGTAGGATAGATCGAAACTAATTATATTTTCAGATTGGGAATTTTCTCTTTGCGAGCTAAAAGTTACAAACCAGATGATTTGATCGTAGCTGCGTTGATACTGTAGAGATAGATTTGTTGATTCAAAGTCTGAATCGGTGAGCAAGGCCAAAGTGAAATTGGCAAAAATAGAAAGTGGAAAATCCAGCGAGAAAGCTGTGAAATCAGGAATTTGAGATTGAGAGGAAATCTGCTGTTCCAGCATCAGATGCCAGCCGTAAAATAGAGGCAAAGTATAATCTGCGCCGAGGCTGAGTTGCTGCCCTGAATTAGTCTCCGCCAGCAGATATTGATATTCGCCCCAGAAACCCAGAAAATAATCAAAGCGAAAATCGCCAGCAATTTTGGTTTCTCGCTGCTGATCCAAGCGCAGCCGATGATGAGCAGAAATTGCTAGCTCGGCGTTGCCCAGAGGAATTTGCCAACGCCCGCCCGGCTCGATATTTTTGGCACTGGCCAATTGCTCATTACCTTTGAGCTGAGCTTTCTCATTGTGTAGCAGCCAGAACCAGATATTCTGATTATTGGGAAAATAGTAACGCGCCAAAAGAGCATCTACTCCGGCTGATTCACCGCGGGGATCCAGAGGATTGATCGTATCGAACCAACGTAATGTACGCAA
>JAWOEN010000119.1:0-14825 GCA_046482725.1 Cloacimonadales bacterium (SeqCode) | reverse complement strand
GTTAGTAAACTCCCATTGCAGATATTTACTAGTACTAAAAGCATAGGAATTCATAAATTTCAGCATCTTCTCAAGCGGATATCCCGCTTCGATCGAAAAATAATCTACGGTAGCAAGTTTCTGATGATTCTGATGCACCAAGCTACGATCGATCATGATGAGCGGAGCTTTAGCCTCAATAAAATCTTCTGCCAGAAGCAAGTTGAGATCTCCGTTATGCATTTTTTCGATCTCTGCTTTCAGCTTGCTAAAATAGTCCCAATGCTCTGAGCTGGAGACAATTGTGATACTTTGCTTTGGCACAAAAGCTTCCACCATTCTGCTATTTTCAGCCAGTTCAGCAGGAGAAAAATATTTGACCAAACCTTGCACGCCGGCATAAGTAAACCAAATTGCGACCAAGATGGAAGCGATTTTGGCAGCAAAGGCCATCTCTTTCAGCTTGGCCAAGCCACCCAAAAAAGCGATGGGAATCAGGAAGATGGTCGTTCCGAAGAAGAAGCCGAAAAATAGCTGGGTGCCGGCAAAGGCGCCACTAAGATCTATCGCTTTGGAAAGCGCAATCAAGAAAGAGGGGCAGAAATTGATCCCGGTAAGGATTCCCAGCAGAAAGCCACTTTTGGTAATGCCAAAAGCTTTCGGTACATGGCATTTGCGTGATTTTTTATGAGTGCGAACTACTGAAAGCACCAGGTAAAGGGAAAGCAAGATATAGGCAATAGAAGTAAACAGTGTACGGTTTATAGAGCTAATCTGCGCTCCGGCAAATCCTGCTAAAGCGCCAAAAGCCAGATAGGAAAAAAATCTTCCGGCAGAAATTTCCACAACAGTGGCTAAACTTTTTAGGAAAGAGCGCTCTTCTGTGAGCATATAGGGAATGTAGATGGGCGTGCAGGTAGCTAGGCAAGTAGAGCCCGTAGCCAAGCCCAAAAAAAAGCCTTCGGCAATGGTAGTAAACATGCTATCTCCTCATCCGAGCCGAAATAATCAGCTTATTTTGGTTTGTCTGGCTGCTGAAAGAAAATTGATTGCTGATCAGCAGCGAAATGTTCTGGTTCCAGATATACTCTACGGCAGTAAAAATTTTCCCGTCAAAAGGCTCAGCCTCATTTATATAGTGTTGATATCCTAAAGAGAGATCGATCTTCTCCAGACAATATTTGCTAAAAATTTGCCCACTTAGATCACCTTGCAAAGAAGCTTTTAGACCAAAGTTCAGATAACTTTTACGATTTCCCTGCCGCGCATAGTTGTATTGCAAAAGGTGCTCGGTAAGCGATTTCCGATCATATACTTCAGAAAGATCATCTGGCAGATAGGCGGCAAAATCGAGGCGGTTCAAGATAAACCAGCGCTGAGTTAGATTGGTGGTGAGGCGCGATTTGAGGCGGGTATAATAGGGAATATTTTCATAGATCGTGCTGTTTCCCACTTCTACCGAACTGGTCAGAAATTGTGAAAAAGAGATCTTATGAAAACTTTTTAGACCAAATCCCATTTCCTGATAATCGTAAGTTTTATCAGAGTTGAGATCGCTATAATAATCCAGTTTTAGATAGGGATTGCAGCTAAGATTGCGAGCTGAAATTTCTAGGTTTCCCAACAAATCAGCATCGGTCAAATCTGTCTGATAATGATCAACCAAATTTTTCAGCTGCAGTTCAGCCACAAAATATTGCTCTTCATATTTTGCCGCAAAACCGCCACCCCAGCTATTTTCTAAGGTTTGTGGCTGCACTAGCGCCGGCAGATGTGAAGCAGTGTTGCCTTCAGCATAAATGCCAAAATAGAAGAAGCCGGCCAGATCCAATTTGTTAAAAGTTTTGTTTAGCCACAATCTATTGCGCAGATAGCGCGAGAGATAAGTGCTTTCGGCATAATCTTCTGTCGCATAACGCAGAGCGGAGCTATTGGCAAAGCTGATACCGGCAATTTTACCCGAGTAATAGGAATTCACAGAATTGATCAAAGCCTCATCTTCCAGCTGCATTTGATAAGAGAATTGCGAAGTAGCCGCCAGCACTGCTGCCAAAGAGAATAAAATAATTACCAATGTTTTCTTCATTTTTCCTCTCCTATTTGATAGCAGATTCCGGGCAGGCAGATACACACTCACCACAGCTTACACATTTGCTTTGAATGATCACAGGTTTGTCGCCATCATAGACAATAGCGTTGTGGGGACAAGCATTGACGCACTCTCCACAAGCCGTACAGGCAGCTTCATCTATCTCGTAGGAAAGCTCGGAAATACTTTTGCAACTAATCACTATCAGCAAGATCAGAAGCAGAATATAGTAGATTTTTCGTTTCATTGGCTTGCCTACTCGATCGCATTGTTTTGGCAAATGCCAAGACAAATCTTACAATCTATACATTTATCAGCATCGATCACGGCCTTGTTATCTATCAGGCGTATCGCTGCTACCGGACAGTAATTGACACAATCTCCACAACCACTACAATCTGCTTGCGAGATTGCCGGCTTCACCGCAGTCACTGCTGCCAAAGTAATTACTACTGCCGATAAAATCAGCAGAATAAGATATCTTTTACTCATCTTTTTCATAAATCCTCGTTTTATATATTAATACGCCACAACCCAAAGTTTGATCAAACCATAAGGGCAAGAACAATCTCCGCAGGCTGTACAGATATCAGGATCGATAGTTTTGTAAGGTCCAGCATCTGAGATCGCTCCTTCATCACAATCATTGATGCAATTCCCACAATCATAGCAGGCATCATGATTGATCTGATAGACTATCTTGCCGGCCGGGCAATTTGAGATTTCAGAGAGATTGCCGGCTGCATCAGTTGTCTTGATCGCAAAATAGTAAATGGTAGCATTTTCCAAGAAATTGATATTAAAATTTTGCTCGGTTCCCGCTACTGCCGGCTCTGGTACGCCGGAAGTAACCAAGGTGGCTTCCGACCAATTTGAGTCGTTAATCTCAGAAGTGCTGTAGCGCACTTCATATTCTGCAGCTGTGCCACTGTTTTCATTATCACCCGGAGCTGTCCACTCCACTTTTATCCGACCATCAGCTACAGTAAGCCCTTCTCGTACAGCAAAGTCGGTGATCGCAGCGGGAGCAATATTATCTTGTAATGTAGTTACCTCCAAGCAGTTTGCCAGCTCAGAACCATTACCTGAGGCATCAAAAGCTTTGATCGCAAAGTAGTAGGTAGTGTTGGCTTCTAGCTCGCTAACCAAATAATTCTCGGCAGAGCCAGCAGGCGCCGGAGTTGGTAGGTTTTCCAATAAGAGTGCATCTGCCCAGTTCGCTTCAGTTATCGCTTGCTGAGAGATCCTGATTTCATAGTAAAAAGCTGTACCTGCTTGCCCATCATCCCCCACTGCTGTCCAGAAAAGCTCGATTTGATCCAAGCCTGCTTCAGCCTGCAGATCGGTAATCTCAGCCGGAGCAACCAAATCAGCTTCCGCTTCAGTAGAGATCTCGGCAATATTGGAAAGAGCTGAGCTATTTTCATTCTCATCTTCCGCCACCACAGCAAAGAAATATTGGCTATCTTCCAGTAAACCTGTGATCTGAATATTTTCGGTCTGTCCGGCCGGTTGAGGCACGATATCTTGCGAAAATTCTACCGCTTCTTGCCAAGAATTTTCATCGATCATACTTTGGTGATATTTGATTGTATAAAAACTGGCTGCGCCTTCGTGTCCGTCATCGCCCACTGCGGTAAAATTTAGCACTACAGAATTTGTAGTAGCGTTGCTAGCTTGCAGATCATCGATCTCGGCCGGCGCTATCAGATCTTCGATAACACCCATAATTTCCAGCTCTGCTTCTGCAGTTTGCGGATGATTTGACATTTCATCATAAACATCCAATTTCACTGTAACTTGTTCGTTCTCAGGAAGATCTTCGATTATCCACAACTCTGGTTCGCCGGTCATCTGGGGACGAGGAACTTCATAAGCATAATCCAAAGGCTGATCTTCCGCATCTAATAATGCCAATTGATAACGATAAGCTTGTCCTGTTGTGCCATCATCACCCACTGCAGTAAAGGAGATCTCCAAGCTACCGGTATCATCAGAAACAGCTGCAAAATCGGCAATCTCAGCTGGTGGTATATCGTCTATGCCGGTGGTAAAGGCATCTGTTTCGCAGCTAAACTCATCTATACAATCCATACATTGCACACAGCGATCAGCATCGATATAGGCTTTGCCGTTTTCAGGATCGATCAGAATAGCAGCTTGGGGACAAGAAAAATCATCCACACATTCACGGCAGCTAATACAAGAGGAAAATTCCACCCGCACATCTCCGCTATTTTCCAGTTCAGTGTTATCAACGCAACCAACTAAAATTGCAGCAAATAGGATGAAATAAAATAATCTATGCATCCGATTATTCTCCAGCAGAAATAGCATTCACTGGGCAAACATCTACGCAAATTCCGCAATCAATGCATTTTTCTGCATCGATCACCGCTTTGCGCTTTACCATCGAGATAGCTCCTACCGGACAACGGCTGGGACAGATATTGCAACCAATACAAGCGGCAGCATCTACTTTATAACCACTCTGGCTAACAGCATCTAACCAATTACCTTCCGCATCGCGTAAGATGAACTTCTCTGCGCCCAAGTGGTAACTGATCACTGTCAGTTTATCCTCCAGCAAAGCACATTGAACTGAAATGTTCTCCTGCTCTTGCAAAGTAATCTCCAGCTTGGCTAGCTCTGCGGTTGAGCCAAAATAAACTTCCACAGCTTCTGTTTCAGTTTGGATAATCCAGCTATCATCCTGCCGTTGCAGGCTGCCTTCATATTGCAATAGATTCAAATTGGCTGCAAATAAAAATGTCAAAAATGACAACAATAATATCATCACAGTAATTTTTTTCAAAATGTTCTCCTTTTTTCAGATAATCAGATCATAATTTTTTTCTAGATTGTTTTTCTCTGCAGCAGGCATATTATGTCAAATAAAAATATAGAGGGGGTGGGTATATAAGTGTGTTTGCTTTGTCATATTTTCGAGTTACAACAGTTACTATCGAGGAAAGCTGAGCTACTATCTGGCAGCGGACTATTTACCGATGCAAAAATTGCTAAAAATGGAGTTTAGGATATCATCATCGGTAACCTTTCCGATAATCTCTTCCAAAGCGTGACTGGCCTCTTTGAGGTCGAAAGCGGTAAATTCGTATCCCAGCTCGTTATGCAAAGATTCGATCGCCTTTTCCAAGCCGGAAATAGCTTTTTGAGCAGCAGCTATCTGCCGCGAATTATTCAAGATGCCACTGCGTAGGTCAGTTTCGGATAAATTTATTTCTGACAAAATATTCTGTTTTATTTCTGCCAAACCTTCAGCGGAAATAGTATTGGCGATCAGGTAATTTTTTTTTCGGAAAGAGCTGATTTTTTCAGCTGAGCAGAGATCAGATTTATTCAGGACTTTGCAGATTTTGCTGGGTTCGATCAGTTGAGATAATTTTTCATATTCGGTTTCGTTCTCATCCTCTGCCACAATAAAAAGAACTTTATGGGAATTTTTTATAATTTCATAAGAGCGAGAAATGCCGATTTTTTCCACTTCATTTTCGGTTGTTCGCAAGCCGGCCGTATCAAAAATCCTGACCAGATATCCTTGCAATGCAATTGCTTCTTCCAAATAATCTCGAGTAGTACCGGGCACCGGCGTCACGATGGCGCGCTCATTTTGCAGAAAGCTATTGAAGATACTGGATTTCCCCACATTGGGTGCGCCGACCAGACTAATGCGCAAACCTTCTTTCAAGATCATGCCTTCTTTGCCAGTGGCAGCCAATTTTTTTAGCTCTGCCAATAAATCTTCTAAACCCGAAAGTAGATCAGCCTGGGAGAGCTCTTCCAGATCCTGCTCAAAAAAGTCTATCTCCAATTCTAGCAAAGTGCGAAAATGAATGATCTGCTGTAACAAAGTGGAAATCTGCTGTCGCAAGCTACCTTCCAATTGTTGTACAGCGGCCAGATGCTGCATTTTGGTTTTTGCCATCAGCAGATCGCCAACTGCTTCAGCCTGGGTTAAGCCCATTTTTTCGTTCAAAAAAGCACGTTGCGTAAATTCGCCCGCTTCAGCCAAGCGAGTTTTTTGTAGTAAAATTTCCAAAATCTGTTGAGCAATAAACATGCTGCCGTGGCAGGAGATTTCTACGACATCTTCGCCTGTATAGCTTTGAGGCGCTCGAAAGACTGTTATCAAAACTTCATCAATAATCTCTGATTGATAGATAAATTTGCCAAAGCTGACCCGATGTGATGGTGCTTGGGACAAATTGCCGGAAAAAAAATCATCCACTGCCGCAATAGCAGATTCACCGCTGACCCTTAAAACGGCTATTCCTCCGTTCCCGGCGGGCGTGGAAATGGCTGCTATGGTGTCATTGCTGCTACTCATAGGGCAATATTTTTTCTATCTGCGACCAAATTTGCTCTGCACTGAGCTGATTGGCTTTTTCCAATAATGCTACTTCTCCGTGCTCGATAAATCTGTCGGGAATACCAAATGAATATACTTTTGCCGCTTTATCGGCAAAATAAGATTTGATAGTGCTACCAAAACCGCCGATCAGAGCATTATCCTCAAAGGTGAAAATATAATCTGCCTCAAGATTTTCCAGGCTTGCTTCGTCCACTGGTTTCACAGTTCTGGCATTGATCAAGGTTGGGGTAAAATCAGAGTACTTTTCTTGCAGCATTTTGGCACAATATTCGGCTCGAGCAAAAGCTTTGCCCACTCCGATCAAGGCTACTTGTTTGCCTGTTTGCACAATCTCAAATTTTCCCGGCACAAATTTCTGATAGGGCTGCTTTGCGTGCAGAGCTGAGCCGCGCGGATAGCGAATTGCGATCGGTCCTTTATCATAATCTGCCGCATATTCCATCATCTCTTGCAATTCTTCAGCATTGGCCGGCGCCAAAATCTGCCAATTAGGAATCAAATTCAGGTAGGAAAGATCAAAAACTCCATGGTGAGTAGCCCCATCATCACCCACTAATCCGGCCCGATCCAAGCATAAAACTATTGGCAAGTTCTGCAAGGCAACATCATGAATCAATTGGTCAAAAGCACGCTGAGTGAAAGTGGAATAGATTGCTACAAAGGGTTTGATACCTTCTGTAACTAAGCCTGCCGCAAAAGTAAGAGCATGCTGTTCAGCTATTCCTACATCAAATAAGCGATCGGGAAATTCTGCAGCAAAATCAGTCAAACCCGTGCCAGCTGTCATCGCTGCCGTGATTGCCACAATTTTGTCATCTTTGCGAGCCAAATCGATCAGTTTATTGCCAAAAATATTGGAATAACTTTCGCTTTTTTGGCTGACGCTTTTGCCTGATTCTACTTCAAAGGGACCAAGTCCATGAAAGCGGCAAGCATCGCTTTCTGCCGGTTTATAGCCTTTGCCTTTCCGAGTAACCACATGCAGCAAAATCGGACCTTCCACATTTTGCTTGGCTTTTCTCAAAATCTTTACCAAACGCGGAATACTGTGTCCATCGATCGGGCCCACATACTTGAAACCCAAACCTTCAAAGATAGTTTCCGGCGCCAAAGTATTCACCATATTCTCTTCCAATCTACGCGCACTCATAATCAGACGACGGCGAATGCGGTAGGGAAAAAATTGCACAAATTTCCAAACGATTTTCCGAATGAAATTGTAAGATCTGCTCACTAGCAGGTTGGTCAGCGAGGCTTGCATTGCGCCCACACTTTTCGAGATCGACATCGCGTTATCATTTAAGATAACGATCAGATTTTTTAGTTGGGCATCGCCGGCATGATTTAGTGCTTCCAAAGCAACTCCGCCGGTGAGAGCTCCATCTCCGATAATGGCTATGGCGTGATGTTTATCACCTTGCATTTTCTTGGCAGTGGCAATGCCCAAAGCCGCAGAAATACTGGTGCTGGCATGCCCCACCCCAAAAGCGTCATATTTACTTTCAGCGATTTTATTAAATCCACTCAAGCCCTGAAATTGGCGCAAAGAAGAAAATTCTTCATTGCGTCCCGTCAGGATCTTGTAAGCATAAGATTGATGCCCCACATCCCAAACGATTCGGTCTTTTAGCGGATCAAAAATCTTCAAGACAGAAATTGCCAAATCCGTGGCTCCCAAAGAAGGCGCAATATGACCACCATTCTGGGCAGTCACTTCGATGATCCTGGCTCGAACTTCATCAGCCAATTCACCCAAATGTGGGATTGATAGTTTTTTTACATCAGCCGGATTTTTTATCTTATCCAACATAAATACATCCTTGTTTTATCATTACTTTCAGTTTAGAAAAAAATTATTGCAACCGGCTCTCTACCCAAGCCATTAAATCGTCCAATCCTGTTTTTTTCAAGGCGGAAAAAGCGATCGCTTGCTGCGCCGGAACCTCAAATTCCACACGCCTTTTTTTCAATTCAGCGGCAATTTTGCTTTTGGGAAGTTTATCAGATTTGGTTGCTACCAACAGAAATGGGATATTAGCACCCTTCAGCATATCCAGCATCAGTTTATCTTTGGGATCTGCTTTGTGCCTGATATCGACCAAAACCACCACGCCATTCAATTGCAAGCGCTGCTCGAAATAGAGCATAATCATCTTGCGCCAAGCTTCCCGCTCGCTCTTGCTAACTTTGGCAAAGCCGTAGCCCGGCAAATCCACTGCAGTGAAAAATACATCTTGCTCCTCAGCATTTTTCATGCGGACATCAAAGAAATTCAGCAGGCGCGTTTTTCCCGGCTTTCCACTAACTTTGGCGATGGCTTTGCGCTGCAGCAGCACGTTTATCATCGAAGACTTTCCCACATTAGATTTTCCTACAAAGGCCAGATCGGTAAAAGGGGTAGGCGGATATTGATCCGGCTTGGTCGCACTTTTATTGAAGTTTGATTCTACTACTCGCATCAAAGCTTATCCTGATTATTCAAAATAGACAGCTGAAGAATTGTCATTTTCCCAAACTTCTATTTCCTGAACCCGGGCATTTTCATCATTGAGGCGGGCTGAGAGTTGCTGAAAAAGATAGCGGGCAATATTTTCCGAGGTCGGATTCAATTTGTCAAAAGGCTCAATTTCGTTCAAAAACTGATGATCCAAATATTCCATCAGCTGGTTCAGATGATCTTTCAGAACTCCAAAATCTATTGCCATCCCGATCTCATCGGTAGCCTGACAATCGATGCAAGCTCTTACTTTCCAATTATGTCCGTGGATATTTTTGCACAATCCTTCGTAGCCCCGCAATTGATGCGCTGAAGAAAAGTGATTTTTTACATTTAATCTATACATTTCTATTACTCCTTGGTTTATCTATGAAATGATAAGAGAAGCCAGGCAACTAGCAAGTTTTATCATCTCTTTTTATAAAATTTTATTAACAAAAACAATTATTTAAGCGCTTGATTATTGTAAAGATTTTTCAGGATTGGATCAATCTAAGCAGGTAAGAGCCAGTCTGCCCAAAAAAAAGCAGCGGCTGGTAATCTTTTTTTATAAAAAAAGAAAATGGTGGGTGGTACGGGACTTGAACCCATGACCTCTACGATGTCAACGTAGCGCTCTGCCAGCTGAGCTAACCACCCCCAAAATCTTAGGAGAACAAATCTAATTGTTTGTCATTTGGGTCAACCCCAAAATGTTTATATGCCTTTAAAGTAGTTTTTCTACCCTGAGCAGTACGGCTGAGAAAACCTTGTTGGATCAGGTAGGGCTCATAAATTTCTTCCACTGTTCCGGCGTCTTCGCCCACAGCAACAGCCAAAGTTTTCAAGCCTACCGGTCCACCTTGATAATTTTCCATTATTGTCAGTAAAATCCGTTTGTCCATCTCATCCAAACCAGCGTCATCCACATTTAGCATCTGCAGAGCCAAGACGGCAATTTCTTGCGTTATCACGCCTTTTCCCTTGATCTGGGCATAATCTCGCACTCGTCGCAAAAGGCGGTTTGCCACGCGAGGTGTACCGCGACTGCGCCGAGCTATCTCTTTGGCTCCTTCAGTCTCTATCGGTATCTCCAGCAGTCCGGCCGAGCGATGAATAATGCTGATAATACTTTTCAGATCATAATAATCCAAACGTAGCACCAAGCCAAAACGTGCTCGCAAAGGCGATGTCAGCAAGCCGGCTCTGGTGGTAGCACCGATCAAGGTAAAAGGCTCGATATCGATCTTCAGCGAGCGCGCAGCAGGGCCGCTATCGATGATGATCTCCATCTCAAAATCCTCGATGGCCGGATACATATACTCTTCCACCACATGATTGAGCCGATGAATCTCATCGATAAAAAATACGTCCTGAGCTTGCAGATTGGTCAATATCCCGGCCAAATCGGGTGCTTTCTCCAAAACAGGCCCGGAGCTCACCTTGATCTCGGCCTCCAGCTCATTGGCAATAATCCCGGCCAAAGTGGTTTTACCCAAACCGGGGGGACCATAAAAAAGCACATGATCCAAAGGCTCTTGCCGCAATTTAGCAGCGCGGATCGAGATATCCAGGATCTCTTTGATATGATCTTGCCCCACAAAGTCTTCCAAACTTTTGGGACGCAAAGCGCGATCAAAATCTTTCTCTTCGGGTATATCTTTGGGGTCTACCAATCTCTCTAGCATCAATGCCTCATTTTCGTCATTTTTATTATCATTTCAGTTTAATCAAAAAACATTCTTTCACTGACACTGAATAAAAAAAATGCAGTATTTTGAGCAAGAGAAAAATAGTGAAATTTTCATTGGCCCTGCTAGCAAAAGATTATTTAAGCAGCGTAATTCTGCCACTTGCCAGGGGCTGACCGCTGACTGATAATTGATAATAATAGATACCGCTAGCCACAATTTTGCCGACAAAATCTTTGCCGTCCCAAACCACTTCCGCCTTTTTGGAGCTAGCTGAGAGAGCAAGAGTCCTCAGGCGCTGACCTTTCAAATTATAGATCTCTATTTCGGCTGCTTGTGAATCAGCTGGTAGCTGATAACTGATAGTCACCCCAAAATTGCGCTGATTATTTTTCAGATATGCCGGGTTGGGATAATGCGCCAAGGCCAGATCTGGCAACGGCAAATCAGGCTCAGCAAAAGTGCTGCTAGTCTCATAGCAGCCCAGATCGATAGTTCTTCCGGAAACTCTCTCGTTGCCCAATAGATCTTGGTCAGTCAGGTAAGCCAACTCCAGCGTTCCGGCGTCGGCACAAGCTGAATTGGCAGAAATCTGATATTCCCAGTCCTGACCTGCCAAAAATTCGGGATCAAGATCGATATTGCCATTTTGCCAAAGATTATCTTCAATATTATTCGAGCGGCTATAAAATTCTTTTCCTTCCCAGAGCTGTTGATGTAGATAGGGAAGGTTCGCCACATTATCGCGAATAATGTTATTGGATATTTCCGGTTTGGAAAGGTAATTTCTGAGAGCGCAAGTTTCCACGTAAGGATCTTGGTTATGAATGAAATTATCGACGATTGTGTTATTGTAAATTTTGGGATAAGAGTAAGCCAAATCGACCGCCGCCACATTTTCCAAAGCATAGTTATGATAGATCAGATTGCCAAAGATGGTGGGATTTGCCATTTTATAGCAAAAGATCGCACCGCCGGTATAAGCCAAATTGTAGCGCAATACTGAATTTGCGATAATAATATTTTGGCGATTATAGATACGAATTGCTCCACCGGCTGCTTGATTGAAATCAGCTTCTGTCGGCTCGATCGCTTTGGCATATTGGATAATGGCAAACTCTATTTTACTGGGCAAAGTTGTAGCAGATTCGCTAAAGAACAGCCCTTTCCAGCAGCCCAAAGGCAAGTCATCTGCACTGAAAAGTTCTGGATTGGCTGCGCTGAAAATTATGCGCTGCTCTGGGTTACCCGCTGCCCATAAACCACCTTTTATCTCGATTCCATAATAGCCGGAAAAGATTATCTCGGTTCCCGGCTCGATCGAGAGGGTGGCAGCTTCTTCTACCAAGATATCACCTGTCACAAATACCTGCTCAGCATTCCAATGAGTATCTTCCTCAATTATCCCACTCACCTCTATCTGCTCTCTACGCTCTGCCGAGGGGGAGGTTCTTGCGTCTATTGCCAAAATTCTGTTCTCACCAAAGATCTGACAGCCATAATCGACCGCAGCAGTTCCCGGCTCTACCCGATAATCTCCATTTTCGGGATCTATCAAGAATGGATCTGTTCCAAACAAATTATTATGAGGAGGCAACCCGGCCTCTTCCCAGCCAAAAGGCTCAAATCAGCCAAACTCTCAAAAAAATCCAAAATGCTGCAGCAGGTCAGCATTGCCACTCTGCTCTGAGTGATAAGACCAATTATCTCGGAGCTCGGCCATGCCATAAAAACCAATCTGCCCGCTAATCGCATAGTTGATGCCGGTTGGTAGAAAATCCATCGCTTTGCCATTGATAAACATAAAATCATCTCCTGTCTCAATAGCATCTACAGCCAGATTTCGCTCGAGTAAAATGCCGCTTCCACAGCCATAAAGACGAATCGCATAATCTTGGGGTTGATAAAAAGTACAGTAGCGGACACTGCCGATCGGCATGGCTGAATAGGTGTCATTATTGACGCCACGGTAGCGGACATTGCCGTTGATGATAATCAGGTTTTCCAGATCGAGCCGATCGCTGGTATATGAGATTACCAGCTCTCCCCCTTGCAAATCCAAAATCGCACCATTGCCTGCGATGCGGACATCTCCGGGATCTTCTCCCCAATATGAATTGGTCAGGGGGTCAAAAGTTTTGCCGAGGTAGAGGCCACCTGTGTAGGTAACGCCTGTTTCCAAATATACTATTTTTTCATATTCAGCGTTGCCTTCAGCCTGATGATAAGCCTGCTGCAAGCTGAGGCCGAAAAGCGAAACAGTAGTAAAAAGCCAGGCAAAGATTAATCCAAAATTTCGCATAAAAGCTCCAATAAAAAAAGGGCAACAACTTAGCAAAGTTATTACCCAAAATCTTGCTTAAATTTTATTTATAAAAATCTCTGATTTTTTCGATCACATAATCCTGTTGCTTGCGCGAAAGCTCGGGATAGATGGGAATGGAAAGTACAGACTTGGCTGTTTTTTCCGCTACCGGAAAATCACCCTCTGCGTAACCCAAATAGCTGAAACATTCTTGTAGATGCAGAGGTAACGGGTAGTAGATAGCGCAGCCAATTTGCTGAGCTTGCAGAAATTTTTGCAATTCGTCCCGACTTTCTGCCAAAATAGTAAATTGATTGAAAATGCTTTCGGCCTGAGGATGAATTTGGGGTAAAGTAATTTGAGGAAGATCAGCCAGCTGCTGAAAATAATAATTAGCATTTCTGCGTCGCGATTTGCTCCAGCCATCCAAAAGAGGTAGCTTCACCTGTAAAACTGCTGCCTGAATAGAATCCAAGCGACTATTAAGTCCTACCCATTGGTGAAAATATTTGGGTTTTTCGCCATGTACTCGCAGTTGTTGCAAACGGTCTGCCAATTCTGCATTGTTGGTCAGGCACATGCCACCATCGCCCATACAACCCAGATTTTTGCTGGGGAAAAAGCTTAGCGTGCCGATATCACCGAAGGTTCCGGCAACTTTACCGTCATATCTAGCGCCAATACCTTGAGCATTATCTTCGATCACCTTCAATTTGTGCTTGTCAGCAATTTGCATAATTTTGTCCATCTCGGCCGGTTGACCGAAAAGGTGCACCACAACAATAGCCTTGGTCGCAGGCGTAATTGCAGCTTCCAATTTTTCAGGATCCAGATTAAAAGTATCGGGTTTGATATCGGCGAAGACAGTTTTGGCGCCAACTCGATGAATAGCGCTGGCCGAGGCAAAAAAGGTGAAGGGAGTGGTAATCACTTCGTCGTCGGTGCCGATCTCCAAAGCTTGCAAAGCCAAAACCAAGGCATCAGTGCCCGAGGCACAGCCAATCGCGTGTCGGCATTCATTGAAATCTTGCATCATCGTCTCTATTTGGCTAACCGCAGGTCCCAGGATATATTGATTTGTTTCCATTATCTGGCTGATTTCAGCCAAAATATCTTCTTTTAGCCCGGCATATTGAGCTGAGAGATCCAAAAGGTTTACTTGCATAATAATTTCCTATTTTTCAAAGTGATCGATAATTCTTTCTAAGATCTTGTCCAAGTTGTGCTTGGGTTTGTAGCCAATAAATTCATTGATCTTGGAGAGATCAGGTTTGCGATGCTGCATATCTTCAAATCCCTCTTCAAAAGCATCTTCATATTTCACATACTCTATCTTCGATTTGGAAGCTGTCATTTTCTTTATTTTTTGGGCCAAAGCCTCGATTGTTATCGGATCATCATTACCGATATTAAAAATTTCGCCTTCGCATTTGGGCTCATTCATTAGTCGGATCATGCCATCGGTCACGTCGCAGACATCGCCGAAGCATCGAGATTGTTTGCCATCACCAAAAATAGTGATGGGATGATTGAGCAGAGCAGCTTTGACAAACTTGGGAATCACCATGCCATACTGCCCGGTTTGACGCGGTCCCACAGTGTTGAAGCAGCGCACAATTACCACCGGCAATTTTTTCTCGCGATAGTAGGCCAGAGAGAGAAATTCGTCCACAGCCTTGGCACAGCTATAGCTCCAGCGGCTAATGCTGGTAGCTCCCAGCAAGCGGTCTGCATCTTCTCTGAACGGTATTTCTTCGCTCTTGCCATAGATCTCTGAGGTGGAGGCAACCAAAACTTTCTTCTTATATTTATTGGCAAATTCCAGAACATTCTCGGTTCCCGAAATATTTGTCTTCAGCGAAAGCAAAGGATTATCGATAATATATTTCACG
>JAWOEN010000056.1:0-5809 GCA_046482725.1 Cloacimonadales bacterium (SeqCode) | reverse complement strand
TATGTACGGTGGGTCGGTGATCTCGTGTTCCGTTGGCATGCGAGCGTATGCACGTATTGAGCCCGCTTCTGCCCTCGTCCTGGAATCGGGCGGAGAGAAGTGTCATATTGCCGGTCGGCAGGACCTGCGGCCGCAGGATGACCTCTTCGACGTGGCGCGGGCCATACTCGACTACATGCACCTACCATCTCTCAGGTGTCTGGTGCACCCCAAAAGTGAGATCACACCGGATCATCGCCGCTACGCCAAAGTTATCAATTTTGGACTAATGTACGGCATGGGTGCCAATCGCATCTCGCGAGAGCTAAATATCTCGCGCCAAGAAGCCAGCGATTTTATCGAAAAATACTTTGAAAAATTTCCCACCATCCAAAATTATATCCAAGCCGGTATTCAGCGGGCTCATGAATATGGCTATGTTTCCACGATTTTCGGGCGCAGATTATACCTGCCCGATCTGCAGAGTAGCAATGGCATGAAACGCAGTGGCGCTGAGCGCGTAGCTACCAATATGCCGATTCAGGGCAGCGCGGCCGATATCCTGAAAATTGCCATGCTCAACCTGCATCGGAAAATCAAAGATAATCCCGAGATTAATCTACTGATTCAGGTGCACGACGAACTGGTCTTTGAAGTGAAAAAAGATAAATTGGAGACTGCCAAAAAGCTGATCCGCTCCGAAATGGAAAATGCCCTGCCGGCTGATATGAAGAGCGAAATTCCTCTTTTAGTCGATATCGGGGTCGGCAAAAACTGGCTGGAAGCGCACTAAAATGACTACAGATCAATTTGAATTTTCAGATAAAATTATCATAAATTAGGAGAGAAAATATGAAAAAAGAGTATATCGATTTTGCCGTAGAGCAAACAGAAATTTTATGCAAAATACCCAGTCCCAGCGGCTTTACCAAGCTGGCAACAACTCACTTGCTGCAGACTAGCCAAAAAATGGGCTTCCAACCACAACAAACCCGCAAAGATTCTGTGCTTATCGATCTGGGCGGCAGCGGCGAAGCTGTGGTTTTGGCAGCACATGTCGATACTTTGGGCGCTATGGTGCGAGCTATCAAGGCTGATGGCAGATTGCGCCTGACCAAAATCGGCGGCTATCCCGAGAATAATATCGAATCGGAAAACTGCCTAATCCACACCCGCAACGGTAAAACTTTTAGCGGAACTATCCAAATGATAAACCCGGCCGTGCACGTAAACAAAGACCTAGGCAGCATCAAACGCAGCGATGCTACCGTGGAAGTGGTGATCGATGAAAAAGTCAGCAGCAAAGAAGATGTGGAGAAATTGGGAATCAGTAACGGTGATTTTATCTCTTTGGATCCGCGCACTATCGTCACCAAATCCGGCTTTATCAAGAGCCGTCATCTGGATGACAAAGCCAGTGCTGCTCTGCTTTTGGCTCTGGCCAAAATGGTAGCCGATCAGCAATTGCAACTGAAACGAAAAGTCTATCTGCTCTTTACCACCTACGAAGAAGTAGGCCACGGCGGCAGCGCCGGCATTCCCACCGATGCAGTTGAGATGATTTCGGTGGATATGGGAGCTGTAGGCGACGACCTGGCTACCAACGAACATACTGTCAGTATCTGCGCCAAAGATAGCGGCGGCCCTTATGATTATGATGTTACCACTGCCCTGATTCAGATAGCCAAAGAGGCAAAATTGAATTATGCGGTGGATATCTATCCCTACTACGGCTCGGACGTGGGAGCTACTTTGCGGGCCGGAGTAGATATAAAGCATGCTCTGATCGGCCCCGGCGTAGCTGCTTCGCACGGCTATGAGCGCACCCACCGTGAAGGCATGCAAAATAGTCTGCAGTTATTGGAGCTCTATCTAAAGCAATAGTGTTCAGCTAATTTTGGGCTAATATCTCCCGCTATCTATAATGGTAGCGGGATTTTTTTATAAAAAAAATTTGACACAGCGAGGTCGTTTAGATATTTAGTTAAACACCTAAACAAGGAGTAAAAATGCTTATCAATGATAGAGTTTTCAAAGCGTTGGCTGATAAAAACCGACGTAAAATTATCAGGCTGCTAAAAAAATCTGAGCTGAATGCGGGCGAGATTGCTCAACATTTCCAGATCTCCAAGCCTTCGATCAGTGAGCATCTCAAAATTTTGCGCAATGCTGAATTGATAGACTCGGAGCGGGATGGTCAGTATGTGAGATATTTTCTCAATAGCACAGTTTTGGAAGGAGTTATCAGCAATCTACTGGATCTGCTGGGAAAAGATGAAAATCAGGAGGATGAAGATGAATAAAAAATATTGGATCGCGCTGAGCATTGTTTTGCTGCAATTGATCGTTGCGCTAATCATAGCTACACAGCTATCGGAAGATGCCAAAATTCCTGTGCATTGGAATTTTCAGGGCGAGGTAGATAATTATAGTGGCAAGTGGCTGGGCACACTGCTCTTTCCACTAATCAACGCTTTTATTTTGGCGCTACTCATAGCGATGCCCTATATTTCGGTCCGCTACAAAAATTCTGAAAAGCGCTTTCAAGACATTTTGCCAGCTTTTGCTTTGATTCTGATCTCTTGCTTTGCACTGATACATATCTTCAGTTTGTTACTGGCAGCCAATCTACTAGCCGAAAATGTAAAATCTCTGCATCTGATTTTGGGTTTGATGTTTCTGCTTTTGGGTAATTACCTGCCCAAAGTACCCTCCAATTTCTTTCTGGGAATTCGCACTCCTTGGACTCTCTCCTCGGAATATGTCTGGAGGCGCACTCATCGTTTGGGTGGAGTTTGCTTTGTTTGGGGTGGCATCTTGCTGATGATCTCGGCCTTACTGCCAGCAGCGCAGAGCTTGATGAGCAATATCATCTTCGGGATATTTACCTTTGTGATCTTGTTGCCGGTAGCCTATTCGTTCTTTATCTACAAAAAACAGCAAAAGTAATCTCAGCTCTTTTGGCGGTTATGCTTGGTTATTGAGCCAATCTATAATCGCCAAAGCTTTTTCCAAGATTCGGGCAACTGCACTTTTGGGCTCCAGAATCGTGAAGACAATCTTCAGATGGCCGGTCGTATCGAATTTCACAGGATAATCGAATTTTTTCATCAGCTGGGCAATGGTTTGCCGCGGCGGCAAAGTTTTATTATCAAATTCCATGATAAATTTATTTGCTTTCAGCTGCACACTTTTCAGATTTGCCTGCTCGGATAACATCTTCAGCCGATAATATTGCAAAGAATTTTCCACCTGCTGCGGCAGCTTGCCAAAACGATCTTTCAGCTCTTTTTTCAATTCCGCAAATTCTTCACTCTTTCCAAAAGCCAGCATTCTTTTATAGATCGCCAAGCGCTCTTTCTCATCGCTGATATAGCTCTGCGGGATATAGTGATCTTGCTCGATGCGAATATTCTTCATTTCGCGACTTTCTGTTTCTTCATCCCAATTGGCTTGCGGATTATCGCTTTGAAAATTCTCGATTGCCTTTTCCAACAATCTGTTATAATAGCTAAAGCCGATACTGTTCATGATGCCGCTCTGTTTGGTACCCAAAAGTGAGCCGGCTCCGCGCAATTCCATATCACGCATCGCGATCTGATAGCCGCTGCCCAAAGTATCATACTCGATCAAAGTCTCCAAACGCAAACGAGCAATTTCGGTCAGATGCGAGGGAATCATCAAGTAAGCATAAGCTCGGCGATTACTACGCCCTACCCGCCCGCGGATTTGATATATCTGCGCCAAGCCAAACATATCAGCTCGGTTAATAATTATCGTATTAGCGTTGGGAATATCGATGCCATTTTCGATAATTGTGCTGGCAACCAGCACATCAAATTTCTGATCGGCAAAATCTATCATCACAGCTTCCAATTGCTTTTCGGGCAGCTGTCCATGGCCTACGGCAAATTTGGCCTGAGGCACCAATTTCCTGAGCTCGGCCACCATACTATCGATAGTCTGCACCCGATTGTGTACGAAAAATACTTGGCCTCCCCGATCGATTTCTCGGTTGATAGCATCTTTGACCACATCCAGATCAAAAGGTACGATCACGGTTCGAATGGGCAGACGCGCTTTGGGAGAAGTGCGAATCAGCGATAATTCTTTGAGCTTGGAAAGCGCCATATGCAAGGTGCGAGGAATGGGCGTGGCACTCATGTACAAGGTGTCCACATTGCTTTTTAGTTGGCGCAGTCTATCTTTGTGGCGCACTCCGAAGCGATGCTCTTCATCCACGATCAATAAACCCAATTTTCGGAAAATAATATCTTTGGAGAGTAAGCGATGCGTTCCAATCGCGATATCGATCTCACCATTATAAATTCCCACCACATCTTTATCCAGATTGGCTTTGGAGCGGAAGCGACTGAACATGGCAATTTTGACCGGATATTGCGCCATGCGCTCCTTAAAAACCAGATAATGCTGCTCGGCTAGGAGGGTAGTCGGCACCAAAACTGCCACCTGATAGCCGCCCATCACAGCTTTGAAGGCAGCTCGAATAGCTACTTCGGTTTTGCCAAAACCCACATCACCGCACAATAGTCGCTCCATCGGCAGCTCAGATTCCATATCGCTCTTGATCTCATCCGTACTCTTCAGTTGATCTGTGGTGGGCTCGTAGATAAATGATTCTTCCAATTCTTGCTGCCAAGATGAATCGGGCGCATGAGTGATGCCTTGGCGAGATTTGCGCTCCGCATAAAGCTTGATCAGATCTTCCGCTACCAGCTCGATCTGCTTCTTGGCACGTTTTTTGGCATTGTGCCATTTCTTAGTGCCCAATTTATGAATCTCGGGAGTTATCCCTTCCTCAGAAATGTAGCGGCTAACCAAATTCAGTTGGTAAGTGGGAACATAGACCAGATCATTCCCTCCATATTTGATGCTGAGACATTCAGTGGTAGAGCCATCTACCGATAATTTTTTCAAACCTGTGAAAATCCCCACCCCATGATCTATATGCACAATATAATCACCCGGTTTCAGAGAATCATAATCTACCAGAACTTCCTCTTTGGAAAATTTACTGGAACGTCTTTTGCGCCGATAGCGACTGAATATCTCATGATCTGTCAGCACCAAAAGCTGGGCCGGAGCAAATTCAAAGCCTTTTTGGAAAACTCCGATCGTGAACTCTAGCTCTGCTTCCAAGTTGGATAGCAGATCGCGCATACGCTTGCTTTGCGAACGATTGTCGGATTGGATAATTACTCGATAGCCGGCTGCGATTTTTTGCTGCAGGGCCAGCTCCAATTGCTCCAGATCGTTGCTATAAGCATCGGGACTACTAAAGGGAGCTTCCAATTTATGGCTTACCTCGCCAAAATCCTGATAGCCGCCGGAAGTAAAATGATGTTGATAAGTGCGGAAGATCTGCTGCAATTCGGCTTTATTGCTGAAGATTTTCTCCGGATCCGGCAACATTTTCTGGCTCTGCTTTTTTCTGGCTTTAGCATACATATTGGTTATCTCTTCCTGCAATTCATGCAGGTAGGAAGAGAAAAATTGATATTCATCCCAAAAAATCAGACAATTATCTGTGGAAAAATAATCCAAAAAAGTTTCTACTCGAGGCAAAAGCAAGGCTACATCAAGTTCGATTCCCTCATAAAAATTGTTTTCGTGGATTCTTTGCCAAAGTTCGGCCGGAATAGTTTCGTCGATATCATTCAATGATATTTCCCGAGCCGGAATCAAGGTTATCTCGGCATACTCTTCCCCGGTAGATTTTTGGCTGTTGATCGAAAATACACGGATCGATTCTACTTCATCGCCAAAAAATTCTAGGCGCAAAGGCTTGTGTAGACGTGGCGTGAAAATA
>JAWOEN010000191.1:0-4961 GCA_046482725.1 Cloacimonadales bacterium (SeqCode) | reverse complement strand
GGAAGCCTTATATTTTATATTTTGAAATTAAATAAAAAATTAGTATCTCAATAAAAAAGGAATAAAATGCCAAATTCGTTGAAATTGTTTTTGAAAAGATCGATCATCCCTTTGATCTTATACATAATCTCACTTTTTTTCTGTTTGAAGTGGTATCAGCAGCTGCTGAATTTGCCTCCGAGCACAGAGCTACAGGCTATTTTGAATTTACTACCCATCCTGCCCTATATTCTGGGCTTAATGCTGCTAATCATTGCTTTGCGCCAAAACAATCGCCAGCTTCTCTTCATCTCACTGCTCAGCCTCTTTAGCTACTATATTTTGCGACAGCTAGATTTTGCGGAGATCTCTAGCCTGCAAATAGATTCTTTTGCGCTAAATCTCTTGCTGCTGATTGTTCCGCTAAATCTGCTCTTTATCTCATCACGCAAAAAACCGATCAATACCTTTTGGGGCTATTTGCTCGCTGCTCTCTTGCTGCTCCAAATGCTTGTCTTTTATTTCCTGGCAAAATTTCCCCGCCATCTGCGTACGGAAGCTTATTTCAATTTTAGAACAGAGTTTCCCCGTTTAGCTCTGGGGGTGCAAAATCTGGCTGCCGATATCCTGAGCTGGCTGACACCAGATAAACAGATCATGGCAGAGGGCTTGCCCTTTTTAGTGATCTTGGTTGCTCTGTTTACCCTGCTCTTTACTTTACTAAAATTTCTCAAAAATCCCGATCATCTACTAATTGCCGCCTGCTTCCAAATCATCTATCTGCTTACCGCCATCTACTTTTTACCTAATTCTTCGATGCTGCTTTACAGCTTTTATGCTATCACCCTCTTCATTCTTATTATCGAAGCCAACCTCTCGCTGGCCTACATCGACGAACTGACCAATTTGCCCACACGCCGCAAAATGAACGAAACAATGCAAACCTTGGGCAGTAATTATGCGATTGCCATGATCGATGTAGATAAATTCAAAACTATCAATGACAAATATGGACATAAAACCGGTGATCAAGCTCTGCAATTTATCGCTGCCAAACTAGCTGCTATCAAGGGCAGCGCCAAAGTTTTTCGCTTTGCCGGAGATGAATTTACCGCTATTTTCCCAGGGAAAAGCAGTGCTGAAGCATTACCTTTTTTGGAAGATTTTCGCGATGCTGTGGTAAATGGTGAATTTGTCATCCGCGGGAAAGATCGCAAAACCGGCAGCGCCAAAGATCGTAATCAACAAAAAAAAGCTAATACAGCCAAACCCAAGATTTCCGTTAGTGTCGGCATCGCCGCCAAAGATAAAAATTTCAATACGCCCCAAAAAGTTTTGAAACAAGCAGATAAGAAACTTTATAAATCGAAAAAATCTGGTCGCAACAAAGTTACGACTTAAACACCCAAGGAGGTTATGATGTACTGTCCCAAATGCCGCGCCGAATATGTAGCAGGAAAAACCGAATGCCCCGATTGTCATGTCAAGTTAGTGGAAAATTTGCCACCCGAAGATGAAGTCATTTACAAAGATTTTGTCACTGTTTATGAAACTGCTGATCCCGGCTTGATCGCTCTGGCCGAATCTCTACTGCGAGCCGAAAATATTCACTTTTCCAAAAAGAGTGAAGGCTTGCAAACGATCTATGCGATCGGAGTAGTAAAGTTTCAGGTGGCAGAAGAGGATCGTGAGCGGGCCTTTAGCTTGCTGCAAGATCTGGAAGAAAGTGGAGATGACGAGTCAGAAGAATAGTTTTTTTTGAAACCGCTAAACGCTCACTTGGCACGCTGTCAGCTGAGCGTTTGCTTTTTTTTGTAGAGCATGTTCACAATTTTTTGATTGACTGCCACAAAGCTAGAAATTTATTCGACCTCACTTGAGGAGAATTTTATGAAAAATATAAAACTTTGGTGGGCTAGCCTAAGCCTGCTGCTACTGATGGGATGCTCGCAACAGAGCAGGCCCCCGCTTGCCCAAATCTTGCCAGACACTCTACAGATTCATCAGACTACTTTGGTCGATGATTATGCTTGGCTAAAAGACAAAAGCCGCAGTAAGCCGGAAGTTTTGGACTATCTGCAGGCAGAAAACGAATATACAGCCAATTTTTCCCAAACTTCACTGCAGAGCAGAATCTATGACGAATTACTCAGCCGGATGGATCAAATCGATAGCAGTGTTCCCTATCGGCACGATTACTATTACTATTATACGCGTCAGGAAAAAGATAAACAGTATTCGCTCTATTGCCGCAAAAAAGGCTCGTTGGAAGCGGACGAAGAGATAATTTTGGATCCCAATATTCTGGCAGCAGAGCATGATTTTTTTAGTGTGGGTTCTTACGAAATTAGCCCCAATCATCGCTATCTCGCCTATTCGGTCGATTACTCCGGCTCAGAAGATTATCGGCTCTACATCAAAGATCTATACAACAATCACACCATTATCGACAGCACCTTGCAAGGCGTCAGCGGCATCTCTTGGGCCAATGATAACCAAACTATATTCTATTGCCGCGAAGATCTTTCCGGCCGCACCAACCAAGTCTTTCGCCACAGCGTCGGCAATGCTGCCGCAGAACCTGAATTGATCTATGAAGAGCCTGATGCTGCCTTTTATACTTGGACCCATCGCAGCCGCAGCGGGCAATATATTTTCCTTACCACCGGCAGCAAAACCAGCTCGGAAACCTGGCTAATCGAAGCTGATAATCCCCAAAAACCACCTAAACTTTTCGCTGCCCGCCAACCTGACCACGATTATTATGTGCAACATCATCCCGATAAATTTTATATCCAAACCAATCGCGACCAAGCCCAAAACTATAAACTGATGACTACTGCTCTAGAGCAAACCGCAGAAAAATATTGGCAGGAATATATTCCACATCGCCCTGATGTGCGTATCTCAGCCGATCTCTTTCAAAACTTTTTAGTGATCAAAGAGCGCCAAAATGGTAACAGCAGATTCAAAATCATCAATTTTAATACCGATCAAGAAAATTATATCTCGTTTGAAGAAGAGGTTTACACTATCTATTTCGGGGCTAATAAAAATTTCGAAACCAACGAATTTCGCTACAGTTTCGAAAGCCTGACAACTCCCTACTCGATCAAAACGTACGATGTCTATTCTGCTGAAACTACTTTGCTAAAACAAAAATTTGTGCAGGGTGGATTTTCCCGACTGGATTATCAAGCGGAGCGCATCTTTGCCACAGCAGCCGACGGTAGTAAAATCCCCATCTCGCTAGTTTACAATAAAAATTATTTTGCCAAAAACGGTAAAAACCCATTGCTGCTAGATGCTTATGGCGCTTATGGCGATAGCTTCGATCCCTATTTTTCTGCCAACCGGCTCACACTACTAGATCGCGGCTTTATCTACGCTATTGCCCACGTGCGCGGCGGCGGTGAGCTGGGCGAGGCTTGGTATGATCAAGGCAAGATGCTGCAAAAAAAGAACAGCTTTACCGACCTGATCGCCGCTCTGCAATTCCTGATTATCCAAAAATATAGCTCTCCCGAGCAAATTGCTATCGAAGGTGGCAGCGCCGGCGGACTGCTGGTGGCAGCAGTTACCAATCTGCGCCCCGAGCTCGTCCAGAGTGTGATAGCTGATGTGCCTTTTGTCGATATCACCAACACCATGCTCGATCCCTCACTTTCGGCCGTGGTTTCGGAATATGAAGAGTGGGGAAATCCGCTGATCAAAGAGCAATTTGACTACATCCTCTCCTACGATCCTTACCAAAATATCTCGGCGCAAGCTTATCCCAATATTTTGGCAATTGCCGGATTTTATGATACGCGCGTAAATTTCTGGGAGCCTGCCAAATGGGTGGCAAAATTGCGCCAGCACAAAACCGACGACAACCTACTATTACTCTATACGAACATGAATGCCGGGCATAGTGGTGCTTCCGGACGCTATGACTATTATGATGAGATCGCGCTGAAATATGCCTTCCTCTTCAAAACCCTGAAGGTGATGTATTGATTTCCCAAAAATATAATTTCCACACTCACACTTACCGTTGCCAACACGCCAAAGGCGATATCGCTGATTATTGCCAAGCCGCCAGCAAGCTCGGTTTGCAAAGCCTGGGCTTTTCCGATCATACGCCGCTACCCGATGGACTCTGGCCCAAAGTACGCATGAAATTATCCCAACTGCCTGCTTATTGCCAAAAAATCGACGCGGCAAAATTAGATTTTCCCCAACTGAAGATCTATAAAGGCTTGGAATGTGAATACGATAGCGACTATCAAAATTTCTTTCAGGACGTGTTATTGCAAGAATTTCAAATGGATTATCTGATCGGCTCGGTGCATTGGTTTCCCAGAAATTCGACCTGGATCAACGCTTGGAAAGCTGCAGGCAGTGTAGAAAACCTGCTGGCTTACAGCAAATATATTATCAGAATCATGCATAGCGGCTTATTCGATTTTATCGCCCATCCCGATCTTTTCGCCGCTTTTTATCGGCAAGATGATGCCAACTCACGCGCTTGTAGCCGCGATATTCTGGCTGCTGCCGCCGAATTGCAAATCCCGCTGGAGATCAATGGTTATGGCTTTCAGAAAAAGCAGATCAAGACTGCTTCCGGCTCGCGACCTATGTATCCTTGGGATACTTTCTGGCAAATTGCCAGCACTTACCCCATTATTGCCGTTGCCAATTCTGATGCGCACAAACCTGCCAACGTCTATGGCTGCATCGACCAAGCCCGCGCCCTGGCTCAAAAATATCAGCTGCAACTGGCGACTGAAAAGCAATTGCTAAGGAAGTGATAGATATTATCCTTGCTGGGTGAAGACTTTGGGGAATGTTTGATGATAAACCCTGCAATTCCAACCGAAGCGTTTCCACGGTTTTCTGCTTCAAGTCCTCGACTTATTTGTTCACCAGACTATAGTCTGGTGTTTGATGAAACCGGTCACAATTTGTGACCAGTTCCTCTTTTTCTCCTCATTTTAAAC
>JAWOEN010000146.1:0-8872 GCA_046482725.1 Cloacimonadales bacterium (SeqCode) | reverse complement strand
GTAGCACCGCGTAAGCCCTCAGGATTTATACCCGGCACCAATTTTTGGTACTCGCTAGCTGAAATCCAATCGATATTCATACCAAAAGATTTCTGCACTTCTAATAAGTTTTTCAGTTTTTCTTCATCGGCCAAATTATAAGCCGGGAAACTGTAGCCATTTGACATCCAGCCAATATCGTCTCCCTCGTTTGCCTGCCAATTGGAAAAGATTTCAATGCTGCGTTGAGCCAATTTAATTTTACCAAAATCCGAGTGAGTTGCTCTGATTCCACCAATTGCTTTTTTATTTTGTCCCTGCCCCGGTGAGGGCAAACTTTCTAGCACCAATACTTTTTTATCCTTTGCCAAAGCTAAAGCTGTGGGAACGCCCACTGATCCGGCTCCGATTATTATCACATCATATTTATTCATCATCATCTCCTTCGGCAAATGTGCCTAGTGGCACTTCCACATAGAGTGGACGGCGCGTATTTAGCTGCATCTCTTCCGGTGCTATTCCCTCTTCGCGGAAAATCTGCTGCATCAGGTTTTCGCAAGTTTTGTAGCCGCAAGGTCCCATACCGGCGCGAGTGATCGCCTTGATTTGGTTCATATCAGTAATTCCCTGACGAATCAGATCGCGCACTTCTCCCGCACTTACGCGTTCGCAAAGACAGACCATAGCCTCATCAGCCAATTTTTCCGCAGCCAGATTTTTGCTTTCTGCTGCTACCTGCTGAGACTGAATCCGGAAAGAGACTATCTGAGCGGCAAGCTCACTTGGAGCCATAACTTTTATCAATTGAGTACTGTTATTATTTTTTACATCCAAGACCGAGACAACTTCACACTCGGCCAGAAAATTGCCATCAATATCATTACAAGCAACTTTATCTCCTATCTGCACCGGCAGGTTGGATACTTCATAAGGCAAGGTAACCAGCGGATTTCGGGAGTCTTTGCGATAATCTACCAAGGTGATTGCCAAGCCCGGACAGATGGCCACGCATTTGCCGCAACCAATGCATTTCCCACTATATTCGGGTAGACCCATAATGGGATCTCCCAGCAGGTGAATGGAATTGGTGGGACAGACAGTAGAGCAGGGATTGCAGGGAATTTCTTGATTGCAGTGAATGATGGGATATACGCCATTTTTTTGCGATGGCAGCTCTTCTGCTCGGATTTTTCCCGGATGCGCTTTTAGTATTTCTGCTTTCTCATACCAATTATCGGGGATATCTGCGATCTCTGCTCCCAATTTGCGCGCCAATTTCAAGCCGGCAATTTTGCCATTGAACATCGCACTGGAAGCTTCAGCAATAGCTTCAGCATCTCCGGCAGAATAAACTTCCAAACCGGCTTTGCTCGCTTCATCGGCAAATTCGGAAACAGATTCCAAACCGACCGCTATCAATAAGGTATCGCAAGCAAAAGTTTTTTCCGTTCCGGCGATAGCTTGGAAGTTGTCATCGATTTCTGAAATAGTAACTGAGGAGATAGTTTCTTCGCCATTGGCAGATTTCACAGTATGTCGAGTGTAGATTGGCACGCCGAGGCGCTGCAATTTGTCGGCATGAACTTTGTAGCCGCCGCAAGTGGGCATTGCTTCCACCAAACCAACTACCTCAATTCCGGCTTGCAAGGCATGATAGCCCGCTATCAGTCCCACATTACCGCCACCAACGATAAAAAGTCTCTCGGTAGGTTTTACCAAATCGCGATTGACCAAGGTCTGAAAAGCGCCTGCGCCATAGATTCCGGCCAAAGTATTGCCGGCAAAACGCAGAAATTTTTCGCGAGCTCCGGCCGCGTTCAAGATTACCCGAGGCGTAACAAGCTTATATTTCCCATCTTTTAGTACTCCCACTTTTTTATCTTTGAAAACATAGAGAGCAGTACTATTGAGCCACACTTCCGTGAAGGGATCTCTCTGCACTGCCAAGGCCAACATTTCGCCAATCTGATTGCCTCGAGTTCCAGCATAAGAATCTTCTACCGATCCAAAAAATTTATGAGTTTGTAAAACCAGTTTTCCGCCCAATTTATTTTTATCATCTACCAAAAGTGAATGTATATTATTTTTTCCCAATTCACGGGCTGCTGATAAACCAGCCGGACCTCCACCGATTATCAAGACATCGATCTTGAACTCTTCAATATCCGAAAGATGAGGAGAAGCGTTTGATTGGGGCAATTTGGGCAAACCCTCTACACTTTCTACTATCATATTGGCAGCAACTTCTGTCATACAAGATTTTAGTGGGATCCCGTTGGCAATTACTGTACATTTGGCACATTGACCGTTGGCGCAAAAGATACCCTGCGCGCTACCATCTTTGGGATGATGTCCAAAGATGGTTACACCATTGGCGAATAAGGCTGATGATATAACTTCCCCTTTAAAAGCTTTCATCGGAGTTCCATTCCAATAAAAGGTAATTTCTTCTCGCGCCTCAACGGGAAGAATGGGATGCTGCTTGATGCGATAATCTTTCATACACTCACTCCACTATATTTTTTTGAAGTCCTTTTACTTGCAAACGCCTGCTTGATGTCAAGAAAAATGCTTATTCTACTGCTATCTTTACCAATAAATAACCACGAATTGTGACAAAAATTTTCGTAACTTTGGCTCAAAGCTTTTCAGCTAAGCGTAGCGTCAAATTTATAGAAAAAATATTTTTGTTGCCTTGTAAGAGATTTTCTATAATTTGTGGAAGTATGAAAATTGTAATGAATACAAGATTGAGCATATTACAATAAAACCGAGGAGAGAAAATGGGTAATAAAATTCTGGATTTTGAAATGGAATCGATCTCAGGTGAAACTATCGATTTGAGAAAATTTGCCGGTAAAGTAGTCCTGATAGTGAATGTAGCAAGCAAATGCGGCTTCACCAAACAGTATGATGCTTTGCAAAAATTGTATGAAAAATATCAGGCGGACGGCTTGGAAATATTAGGTTTCCCTTCCAATGATTTTTTGTCACAAGAACCCGGCAGCAATGCCGAGATAGCAGAATTCTGTCGCCTCCATTTTGGTGTGAGTTTTCCGCTTTTTGCCAAAATCCAGGTAAAGGGGAAAAAGATTTCTCCGCTCTATAAATTCCTAACTGACAAAAGCACAAATCCTGATTTTGGTGGCAAAATAACCTGGAATTTCAATAAATTTCTAATTGACCGAAATGGAGAAATTCGCGCACGGTTTAATTCGCGCACCACTCCCGATGACCCGAAATTGCTCTCAGCTCTGCAAGCAGCTTTGGCAGAATAAATAAAAAATTTGACGATTTTGTGCAAAATGCAAAATGAAGGATGAACTATGAAAAAACTAAAAATATGGGTTTTATTATGTATAATATTTTTGATAGCTGCCTGCAAGCAGGAGGGTGAAATGAAGACAGTAGATTATGTAGATTTGGAAAGATTTATGGGAAGTTGGCATGTGGTCGGCATTATCCCAAACTTTGTAGAGAAAGACGCAGTTAATGGCATCGAAACTTATACTATGAAAGAAGATAACAAGATAGAGATCGAGTATATGTTTTCGCAAGGTTCAGCAGATGGCAAGGTGAAGATAATGCATCCCAAAGCAGAAGTTTATGATACAGAGACTAATGCTGAGTGGAGAGTCCAATTTTTCTGGCCGATCAAATTTCCCTATCTGATCATAGATCTGGCGGAAGATTATCGTTATACTGTGATCGGAGTGCCAAATCACAAATTTGTTTGGATCATGAGCCGTACAGCTGAAATTGCTGAAGCTGATTATCAGAAGATTTTGCAGAATTTGGCTGAAGTAGGATATGATACAGAAAAAATAACTCGCATGCCACAAATCTGGAGGTAAGCATGACAAAAATCAAATATTTAGATGGGAAGAGATTTTACAACGCCTTTGCCGCCGGTGGTGAATCGATTATCAACAACCGGGCTTATCTAAATAAAATAAATGTATTCCCCGTAGCTGATTCTGATACTGGCACCAATTTGGCTACAACCATTCACTCGATCTTAAATGAAGCCAAGCCCTCGGCCTCGCTGCCAACGACTGTGCGCTCTATTTCAGATTCTGCCCTGATCGGAGCCCGAGGTAATTCCGGCATTATTTTTGCTCAATATCTGGTCGGACTCAGTTTGGAATTGGAGGAGACTAGCAGAGTTTCCATCCAAAAATTTGCTCTCAGCGCACAACAAGCGGTAAATCATGTTTATGATTCTTTAGCAGATCCGGTGGAAGGCACTATTCTTACGGTGATGCGAGAGTGGGCTGAAGCGCTGAACTTGCATAGCCAGAAAAACTCCGACTTTTGCACAGTGCTAAAAGCTGCCTACTCAAGCGCAGAGGCAGCGCTTTTGGATACTCCCAACCAGCTTTCTATCCTCAAAAAATCGGGAGTGGTAGATGCCGGTGCCCAAGGATTTGTCAATTTTTTAGAAGGTATTATCAAATTTATCAGTGAAGGCAATCTGCGGGAGACTAGTATTATCTCTAGCTTACCGATAGTAGAGAGTATAAAGAACGAGCACAATCTGGCTGATGCCAATTTCCGCTACTGTGCTGAAGCTATTTTATCGAACAGCAAGCTGAATTTAGCAGATTTCAAACAGAAATTTAGAGATTATGGAGATTCTTTGATCGTGGCAGGATCTCAGCGCAAAATGCATGTTCACATCCATACAGATCAGCCGGACAAATTTTTCTACGAAACCAAAGATTTTGCTACTATCGACCAGATAAAAATCGATGATATGCATCAGCAATATCAGGTAAGCCACAAACGCAAATATGCTCTCGGCATCGTCACAGATTCCGGCTGCGATTTGCCAACAGAATTTTTTGAAAAGTATCAGATCCAGCAAATCTCCTTTGGCATAAATTTTGGTGACAATATTTTTTTGGATAATAAGACCCTCAAATCTGAGCAATTTTATCAGATGCTAAGAACTGAGAAAGTGCATCCTGTCAGTTCTCAACCCAGTCCCAAAGTATTGCAAAACATGTATGATCTGATGTCGGATAATTTCGAGAGAACCTATTCTGTTCACATGTCGAAAGAGCTTTCCGGTCTCTACAACACTACCGAAAAAATTGCCCAGGATTTTTCCAATATCACTCCGGTGAACAGCAAGCATCTTTCGGTAAGCCAAGGTTTGATCGTTCTGCGCTTGGCTCGTGCTATCGAAGCGGGCAAGACAGCTGCTGAGATCGACCAATTATTGCCCCAGTGGATCGAGAAAAGCCATATTCTTACAGATGTGCAAACCCTGAAGTATCTGGTGCGCGGTGGCAGAATAAGTCCGCTCAAAGGTTTTGTAGCCAAAGTTTTGAATCTGAAACCGATCGTGACTGTAGACGCCAACGGCAAGGGTGCGGCAGTGGACAAATCATTTAGTCGCCGGCAAAGCTTCAGCAAAATTTGTGCGAAATTGCAGAAAATAGCTGCCAATCATGAAATCTGGGAATATGCGATAGTTCATGCGGAAGCGCCAGAGAGAGCTGAGATGTATGCCGAGAAATTGAGCCAGCTCTTTCAGAAGAAGCCGGCATATATCATGCCAATTTCACCGGTTATTGGAGTGCACAACGGCATCGGAGCTGTGGGAATTGGGGTAATGACAAAATAAATTATGGAGGTATTAACCATGTGTAATATAATCATTTGCAGCGTAATTGAGGTTTTCCTATTTTTCTCACTGCTCTTTGTAATCGCGCTTATCAAAAAAGATAATTCCATCGTCGATATAGCTTGGGGAGTGGGTTTTATTTTAGTGGCGCTCTTCAACTACATAATGGCAGCCGATCCTACACCCCGGCAATTGTTGGTAACTGCCCTGATCACGATCTGGGGTTTGCGTTTAGCGATCTATATCTATTCGCGCAACCGCGGCAAACCGGAAGATTTCCGCTATGCTCAATGGCGCAAAGATTGGGGAAAAAGCTGGGTGATCCAAAGTTTTTTTCGTGTTTTCATGGTGCAGGGACTTTTTCTGCTAACCATTGTCTATCCTGTTTTCTTGCTCCATAATGACAATTTTAGCGGCTTTACTTGGTTGGACAAAATCGGCTTATTACTCTGGATTCTGGGTTTTTATTTCCAGTCTGTGGGCGACCTGCAAAAAACCTGCTTCAAAATCAAAGCAGAAAACAGAGGCAAAATCTTGCAAAGTGGCTTGTGGAAATATACTCGTCACCCCAACTACTTTGGTGAATCTACTATGTGGTGGGGAATTTTCCTGATTGTGCTCAACGTTCCCAATGGCTGGCTGGCTATTTTCAGTCCCGCCATTATCACCTTTTTGTTACTCTTTGTATCCGGAATACCTTTATTGGAGAAAAAATATGAAAATAACCCCGAATTTCAGGATTATGCGCGGCGCACCAGCCCCTTTATCCCTTGGTTTCCCAAAAAATAGTTTATTACTTATTCTGCTAATTTTTGGGTTAGGGCTAAATGCTGAGCAGATGCCGCTTCCCAGCGAACCCCTATTTCAGGCAAATGTCTATTTGCAAGATAACGGAAAACTCATTTTTTCTCAAACTAATGAAGTGGCTGCTTATGCTGACAGCACGGTTCTGACCCACAAATATTTCACTCCGCAAGGCGAGCTGGCAGCTCTGGATGAGGCTGTTTTGCAAGGAGCAGATTTTAAACGTGCTTTCACCAAATTTTATCAGGTGGGCGAAGCAGGTGAAGTAAAGCGTCAAGGCAGTAAAATGTTGATGCGCTTTCAGCAAGATGATGAGAGAAAACAGAAGCTGCTGGATTTTCCGGAGGAACTGATTGTCGGTCCGCTTTTCAATAATTTTGTTCAGAGAAATTGGCAAACTTTGGTCGATGGAACCAATCTGCATTTCAAATTGCCAGCTCCGGAAGTGATGCAAATCGCTACTTTTACCTTGAGGCAAGTGGGCTCTGATTATGCTAACGACAATCAGGTAGCTTTCAAGCTAAGTCCCACTAATCTCATCTTAAAATTATTTATTTCAGCCAGCTATTTCGTTTATGATCGGGAAAGTCGACGCCTAGAGGCGATACATGGCAACTCGATCTTGAAAACAGAAATAGATGGAAGTTTTACTCGTACAACCAACGTGGATATCTATTTTAGATATCTGAAGCCAGGAGGAAATGATGAGGCAAAAACCTCGTATCGTGATTAGTAAATGTTTGGAATTTGCAGCCTGCCGTTGGAATGGATTAGCCATTTCCAACCCGATCGTGAAGCAACTGAAAGATTATGTGGAATTTATCCCGATCTGCCCCGAAGTAGAGATCGGGCTGGGCATTCCACGCGATCCGATCAGATTGATCGAAAAAGCTGATGAGCAATTGATCTTGGCTGATTCTACTACAGGAGAAGAGTGCACAGAGAAGATGCAAAAATTTTCGAAAGAATTTCTGAGAACTCTGCCCGAGGTAGAAGGTTTTATCATGAAAACTCGTTCACCCAGCTGCGGCCTGAATAATGTGAAGGTGTATCCCAAAGCGGGCAAAGCTATGGTAAAACACGCCAAAGGTGTGGGCATCTTTGCCCAAAATATCAAAAACGATTTTTCCTTTGTGGCGCTGGAAGATGAGGGAAGATTATTGAATTTGATGATTCGAGAACATTTTCTGACCAAAGCCTTCACCATCTTGCGCTATCATAATTTGCCGCAATCGATGAAGGCTTTGATAGAATTTCACGCCAATCATAAATATCTTTTCATGGCCTACAATCAAGCAGAACTGAAGGTCGCCGGCAAAATCGTAGCCAATCATCAACACCTACCACCTGAAACTGTCTTTGCCGAATATGAAAAATCTCTGGAAAAGATACTTTATGGCTTACCGCAAAAATCTACCCATATCAACGTTCTGCAACATATCTTCGGTTATTTTTCCGATGAACTGAACGCTGCTGAAAAATCACTGTTTCTGGGTTTGCTAGAGCAATATCGCCAACTACAGATTCCACTGGTAGCACTTACTGCCATGCTACATTCTTGGGCAGCCCGCTTCCAAAAAGATTATCTGCTGCAGCAGGTCTATCTGCAACCCTATCCCAAAGAGCTGCAAACAATTTTCGATAGCGGCAAAGGCAGAATGTATGAAACATAAGCCGAACTGGAAACAGAGATATTTTGCTGATAAAGGATATTTTCTATGCGCTTAGGTTTGGTTTGTCTCTTTCGGCAAGAGCCGATAAAATTTCGCCAGACAACAGCAACCCATCTAAAAAAGTCGCCTCGCTCGCAGCAATTAGCCAAGCTGACAGAGCTAGCGCTACACAATGCAGAATCTTTGCTGCAAGCTGTGCAATTTTGCGCCCAAAACGGCATTGGCTCTTTTCGGGTAAATAGCAAAATCTTGCCTCTGAAAACTCATCCTGAATTGGGCTATGATATTTGGGAGCTGCCTGAATCGGCAGAGATTATCAAAAGATTTCGGGCAGTGGGCGAGTTTGCGCAAAAGCATAATATCCGCACACTATTTCATCCGGATCAGTTTGTGGTGCTCTCTTCTCCTCGTCCCGACGTGGTAGAAAAATCTCTGGCTGAAATCGAATATCAGGCTCAAGTGGCAACTTGGATAAATGCCGATATCATCAATGTACATGGAGGCGGAGGCTACAATGATAAAGCTGCAGCCCTGAAACGCTTTGCCGCTGCTGCGCAGCGGCTATCGGGGCAAGCGCGTAAACTGCTGAGTGTAGAAAATGACGATATCACTTACTCGCCCTCGGAGCTGCTACCATTATGCCAAAAATTGCAGATCCCGCTCGTTTACGATGTGCATCATCATCGTTGCCTGCCGGATGAGCTCAGTCTTGTTCCATCAATTGTATTATTTAAGGATGGAGAGAAAATAAAAACCGTGGATAATCTGGATGAATTTAAGAACA
>JAWOEN010000036.1:0-39888 GCA_046482725.1 Cloacimonadales bacterium (SeqCode) | reverse complement strand
CTCAAAATTACTGCCGACTTCCATTTTTTTCTTTTTTCTTTTTTCTTTTTTCTTTGGATTTCGGGGGTTCGTTGATAAATTCTTCTCTTTTCCAACATTTAGAAGATCAGCCCAATGCGCCAGTGGGCGCACAAGCCTCACTGCCCAGCTCAAGATCACTACTGCCTTCCATTTTTTTCTTTCTTGTCGGGCCGAAGACCCGAGTATCGGGCGTAGGCGGATTTCTTTCTTGTCCACCGTAGCAATAATCTGCTTGCTACTCTTTGCATAGGCGGATCTCTTTATTCTGTGTTCTTTTACTTTTTTCTTTGATCTTTTCCCTTTCTCCACGCCTCTACTTGACATAAAAACCAGCCTCAAATAATCAGAACTTATTGAAAAAACAGGAGATAATAATTTTTATGGAAAACACAAATCAACTGCTGGCAGTTAGAAGACAGAAATTAGCCAAGCTGCAGGAAATGGGCGTAGATCCCTATCCCGGCTTATCAGAAAGAACTCATAAGATAGACCAACTTCGGGCAAATCAGGAAGCATTTGTTGCGGAATCTAAGGTGGTGACGGTTGCCGGGCGATTACTCGCTATGCGCCGTCAAGGTAAGGTGGGTTTTGGTAATTTGGCAGATGACAGCGGCAAGATTCAGTTATTTGTGAAAAAAGATATTGTGGGAGAAGCCAATTACGAGATTTTCAAGCTTTTGGATCTGGGCGATTTTGTACAAATTACAGGTGAGTGCTTTATTACTCAGCGTGGCGAATATTCGGTGCGAGCTTCTAAGGTGAAAATTTTAGGGAAAACCCTGAAGCCACTTCCTGTGGTAAAAGAGAAAGTAGTCGATGGGAAAAAAGAGCGTTTTGATGAATTTTCCGACGTGGAATTACGCTATCGGAAAAGATATCTCGATCTGCTGTTAAATCCTGAGATTAAGCAAAACTTCCTGGTGCGAGCTCAGATGCTGCGTGAGATGCGCCGCTATCTGGATGCGGCAGGATTTTTGGAAGTGGAAACTCCCATTTTGCAGCCACTTTATGGCGGAGCCAATGCTCGACCCTTTGTCACTCATCACAACACTTTGGATATTCCGCTCTATTTGCGGATCGCGACCGAGCTCTATCTGAAACGCCTGATCGTGGGTGGCTTTGAAAAAGTATATGAGATCGGCAAAAATTTCCGCAACGAAGGTATGGATAAAACTCATAATCCCGAATTTACAGCGGTGGAAATCTATCAGGCGTATACTGATCTGAGCGGAATGATGGACTTGACCGAAGATATGATTTACACGATGGCGCGGAAGATCTTTGGCACTGATAGTATCGAATTTGACGGAGAGCAGATCTCGTTGGCCAAGCCTTGGCGCCGAGCCGCGATGACTGATCTGATCCAGGAACAAACCGGCTTTGATGCGGCTGATTTTGATCTGGAAAAAATCCAAGCTTTCTTTAGCGAGCACAAAATCGAATTTGATCCCAAGGCCGGAGCCGGGCAATTGATTACCGAGCTGTTTGACATCTATGTGGAGCCAAAATTGATTCAGCCGACTTTTGTCACCGATTATCCCAAAGAAGTTTCACCTTTGGCCAAAGGCAAGCCGGGTCAGCCCAAATTGGTGGAAAGATTTGAATTTTTTATCAATGGTAACGAATATGGCAACGCTTTCACCGAGCTGAATGACGCGCAAGATCAGCGCAGCAGATTGGAAGCTCAGGCCAAATTGCGTGAGCTGGGAGATGTGGAAGCCAATGTGGTGGATGAAGATTTTATCGAAGCACTAGAGTATGGCATGCCACCGACAGGCGGCTTGGGAATCGGCATCGATCGTTTGGTGATGCTATTTACCAATAACCGCTCGATCAAAGAAGTGATTCTTTTCCCCACCATGAAACCGGAATAATTTCTCTTTTCGAAAGTATGATAAATTGGCGGAGTAGCCCGAAAGGTTGCTCCGTTTTATTATGCCAAGCGATAAGATTATAGACTTGACCAAACTTTCGAGCATTCAAACTATGTATCAATAAAAAAATAAGAATAGTAGAAAAGAAGTTGATGAGCTAAAAGAACCTGCTTAATCCCACAAGGTAGAAAATTTCTAAAAATCTACATTATGAGGTTTGGGAAGCTCAATATCTTTGAGGAATTGATAATGAAAAAAGGTAGCATTAGGTTAGAATGGATTAGAGCTGAGAAACTAGAATTGACAAAAAGCTTTTTGACTATTAGCATCAGACCGAAACTAAGCGAGAGATTATGAGATTAAATATCAAGATTGCTCTGCGCTATCTAAAAAAGCGACACAAGCTATTTTTCAGTTTTGCCAATCTGTTGGCTCTCTCGGGCATCATTATCGGAGTCTTCTCATTGTTGGTGGTCTCCAGCGTGATGAATGGCTTTGATGAGGATATGCAAAAACGGGTAATCGGCTCCAAAGCAGAGATCCGCATCTATCGGCAAGATTATGCCGCTGTGGAAAATCATCAGCAGCTGGTGCAGAGCTTGCAGCAGATGCCGCAGGTAAAGGGCGCAGCCGCCATTTGCGAAAGCGAGCTGATGTTGCAGAAAAAGCAAAAGATAGTCTCGACCATAGCGGGCGGTGTCAATTATCAAAATTATCAGAAGATAGCTCCGGTCTTGGGTAATATTGTGGTGGGTGCACCCACGGCCGCAGATTTGGCAGAAGATGGGATAATTCTGGGCTTGGGTATGTCGGTCGAGCTGCAGGCGACAGTGGGCGAGTATGTAACTCTCAGTTCGCCTTTGGGTACGATACCCACTCCTCTGGGCTTGCTACCCAAAAGCAAGAAAATGAAAGTAGTTGGCCTTATTAGCTCGGATTTACCGGAATTCAATTCTTTGCACTCTTATATCTCTCTGGCCAACGGGCAATATTTTTTGGGCGAGCCCAACGCTGTAAGTCGCATCGAGGTCTCTACCTATCAGCCGGAAAAGTCTGCAGCAGTGGCGCAGCAGATTTCGCAGCTGTTGGGCGCTGAATACCAGGTGGAAGATTGGAGCGAATTTGAAGCAAATCTCTTCAATGCGATCAAGCTGGAGAAAGCAGTGATGTTTTTTGTGCTGGCTTTGATGATCGTGATCGCATCATTCAATATGATCGGAAACTTTATCAAATTGGTAACAGAAAAGCGAACTGAGATTGGCGTTTTGAAAGCGATGGGTATGGCAGATCGAGATATCTGGCAGATCTTTGTTTTGATCGGGACAATTTTGGGCAGTTTGGGCACATTGATCGGAGTCTTATTGGCTTTGGCTCTGCTGATCACTCAGCAGGTATCACCCTTTATCTCGATCCCGGTTCCCGGCTTTCCGCTAGTTTGGCTGCCGGTGAAATTGGAGCTGGCCTATTTCATATTTGTGCCTCTGCTGGTTATTTTCATCAGTTTCATCACCACCTTATATCCGGCCCGCAAGACTTATCAGATCGAGGCGATTAAAATTATCAGGAATCAGGAGTAATATGGAAAAATTACATATTTACCTCAATATCAAACCTAGTTTTCTGCCCAAAGCAAAATATACTTTTAGCACTATCTGCCAGATCTTGGGAGTAGAGCCAATCTTTTTTACAGAATTTACCATGCAGGATATTCATCTCTATTATGGAGAAAGAACCAAGGACAAATATCCTCTGAAAATCTATCACGATCCTGAAACTGCCAATTTCTTTACAGCTCGCAAATTGTATAAAAGCGTTGATCTGAATCTGGTGAAATATGGCAACGAATACATTCCCTTTCTCTTTTCATTATCGGGTGAGATCGTGCATTATACAGCCAAAAATGCTTTTCTGCGCAAAGATATTATCGCTTCCGCTTTTTATTGGCTCTCTTGCTGGCAAGAATATGCTGCGCCCAAAATGGTAGAGCCCAAACATTTTTATCCGCATCAAGAAAGTTTGCAATCTCAGCGAGGCTTCACCGAGATTCCGGTGGTAGATCGCTATTGTGAAATCTTACAAAGTATCCTCACCAGACTCTTTTCCGAATACAATTTGCAGAACCTCTGGAATGATCAGAAATTTGCTGTTTCGCTTTCTCACAATATCGATTATTGGCAATATTGGACAGAGAACCATCTAAAATCTTTGCAAGAGCGCAAAGAGAAATTCTTTAGCCATAAAAATTGGCAAAAATGGCTAAGGATTTTTACGCATAAATTCGGTCTGAAATATTGGCGTTCTAGCTATGTCATGCAAAATATTTTGGCCAAAAACCGCAAGCAGCAGCGCGCTGCCGATTGCTTTATCCTGACCTATGATAAATTTCCCGACAGCCGTATGAACTATTTTGCCGATGAGCAGCTGCAGGCAGAATTGCTGCAGAGCTTGAAGAATTGTAATCTCAATTTGCAAGGCAGCAAGGAAGCTGCCTATCAATATGATTATCTGCAAAAAGAGTTGGATAAATTATCCGGCTTGCCGGTGCAGGGCTTTCGCACTCGCTACCTGAACTGCAATTACCAAAAGCTTTTTACCAATCTGGAACGAGCCAAGATAGCTTATGACAGCAGCCTTGGCTTTTATGAAGCGATCGGTTTTCGAGCTGGAATTTCTTATCCTTTTTACCCTTATAATCTAGCCGAAGATCGTCCTTTTAGAGTTTTGGAAATTCCGGTAGCAGTTACCGACCGAGCACTTTATCGTCTGGCGCAGGGCAAAGCGGGGCGAGCCAAAAGAAAGATCGCTGAGCTGCTAAGAACTGCTGCCTTACATCAAACACATCTCTCTTTTGTTTGGCACACTCATCTTTTTGATAAGATAGATTATCCCGGCTGGGGTAACTTGTACTGGCAGCTCAATAAAATTGCCCGGAAAAGAAATTATCAGCTTTTTTCACTTCAGCAGCTACGAAATTTTTGGCAGCATAGAGGCGTTGAGCTCAAAAAAAAATAAGCCGCTATAATACTTGAGGTAGCTTATCGGGGAGCTGGGAAAGTTCATAAAAAAATTGGGGTAGAAAAAGATCTACCCCAATTTTTATCAGTATTCACTTGAGTTTAGCTTCGAGCCAATTCCTAATACTTTATCTCACGACTGATCGTATAATCACCAATCTTTAGCTCTGTCCAATTTCCCTTATCATCAGTTTTGCTTTCCAGATCGTAGGTATGACTGTAAGTAAAGCTAAAATGCTTTTCACCTTGTTGCAGATTATCAGCAGTTTTGCTGAGATGATCCATCACGATTTGACGAATGGTGGGCTCCAATCTAGATTGCTCTCTTATCCGGCGAGTCTGTTCAGCATTGGTGGTCTCACCAAATTTGCTTTTGATCTTTACATTCAAAATTAAAGATGCGTCTTTTACATCCATACTAACCTTGTACTGAGCAGGAATTCCATTATCGCCCACGTTCAGCGCTTCTGCTTTCAGGATAGTCTTGTCTGCTACAAATTCTACCGCCATTGAATCGCCAAAATCATATCTATTGGAGAACCATTGATTGCCCGAAGTGATCGATTCTGCGATAAAGTAGGCATCGGTAAACTGGTTTTTGAATTGACCGCCCTCAAGGGTGATTTCCTGGTTTTGCGCTACATCTGGTAGACGATAAATCGGTAACAAGCTTTTGCTGGTGCGATTGTAGTCATTCAAGAAAAGAGTAGGTCCATCAGTAAGTCCATAATATCCGGAAGATCTTGGCACACCTAAATTATAGTAGACTCTTCTTTTTTCATTGGGCGAGAGATCCGCAGCCGAAGTGAGGCTGACAGATTCTTTCAAGTCATCCAGTTTGGAATTCTTGGTCCCTTTGATGCTGAGACCTACGATATTTTTCTTCTCCAAATCATAATCAAAGGAAGCGATAACTTCGCCTTGGTAGCTGATCTCACCTTCGCATTTTTTCATTCCCAGCTCTTCGTGATAGGGAAAGAGCGGGAGGGCTACCGGCAAATCTATGATATTGCTCAGCACTTCATTGATTGTCATAGTGTGCGCTACGCGATAAGCGTCGATATCCAGCATTTTGGAGATGGAGGGATATTTGTTGATACCGGCCGCAAAATATTGGCAGAAAGGTTGACCGTTGTTATAAGCTTCCAGCATATCTAAATCTTTGCCGCGGAAAGAGCCCGATTTATTTTTGATCTTATCAAAGATATCCGAGTTCAATTCTGCAACTTTTTCGATATGTTGCTGAGATTTTTCTGCATCCAAAACCCAGCCATAAGCAATAGCCAGATTATAATGTACAGCCCAGAGATATTCCTCGCGGGTGCTTTCCAAAATACTTTCCCAATATTCGATAGCAGCTTGGGCCTGAGTCATTTCTGTTACATCCAAAAGTATACCTTTGCGGTTGGCGATCAGATCATTAAAATCTCTCTGAACTTTTTTGGAATCTTTCTGTTTCTTGATCTCAGCTACACCCAGAGGTGCTTGCAATCTCTTGATACCGTACATTCCGTAGATTACACGCTTGGCATATTGCACCACGCCGTCCCGGCAGCCTGCTTCATAAGGAGTGTATTCCACTTCATCAGAATCGGAAACCGAAACCATACTGGTGGCGCCTTTGTCCCAGCTCTTTGAGACAGCTGTTCCACTAATGGCGGCAAATTCTTTTTCATAAAGCAGTTTCTCGGATGCATCATACACTTGCATGGAGCTGTTTGTGCGGTAGTTAAACTGATAAAGTCCGTCTTTGTTTTTCATCGGCTCCATCATCGGTTTGGCGCTGTTGTCCGGAGCAAATGTTAACACGATTTTCAGCATTCCGGTATTTTCGTTCAAAGTAAAATCTTCGAATAAATCCCAAGTTGCATACTTTTCAGTTTGGTTGGCAAAAACTTCTTTCACAAAGTCATCAATAGATGAACCCTTGGAATCTTCGGAATCTCCACCGATTCCCAATTTACCCAAGCCAAAGCTCACAGTTTCGGCAGCTGCTGAATTGTCGAGAGTAATGAATATTTCTGCGCTAGAAAAGGCGTCATCGACGGCGGGTAATTGCAGATAATCCACATTGTCGATTTTTTGAAATGATTGGGCGCTGAGTAATCCGGGGATTAGTAATAGCATGAATACGTAAAAGATAATTTTTTTTCTGTTTAGCATAAAAGACTCCTATCTTAATTTTGCAGAGCAGTGAAATTGAATGAATAACGGATGGTCAAGGTTATTATTTTTTTTTGATGATATTTATTGTTGAACCTAATTAGCTGCTTTTGTTTAAATCTTTTCAGACAAGAATTTAGCTTATTTCGTGCTGAGCTGGTTACTTATTTGTAATGCCTACAATTTATGAAAATTTATCATCTAAAACATGAGCAAGCAAGATGAGCATGAAAAGAGCAGTAAAGATGAAGCTAAAGTTTTTGGAGAGACGAAGTCAGGTGGAGCTTGAGCTAAATTTTTGAGATAATATGCTATTTCGCCAAGGCAATATTTGCTTTTTGGGAGGGAAGGTTGTCTAAACAAAACTTAATTGACAGGGTAACTTGTCTCTTGCTTTTTAGCTTGGAAAATATAATTGACTCGCTGTGAATTTGATGCAGAGGCAGCAGATCAGAGCTTGCTAAGATTCCGCAAATTATTTTAGCCGCCCAGAAGCGAGTTATGATGAGATAGCCAACAATTTTTTTAGGAGAGAAAGATGAATTTAACTGAGAATGCTTTAACGGTTTTACGTAAAAGATATTTTATCAAAGATGAGCAAGGAGAGCCGATCGAGGATTGGCAAGCTTTGGTGAAGCGGGTTGCCAATGATATAAGTGGTGGAGATGCAGCCAAAAAAGAGCGCTATATTGAACTTTTGGATTCGGGATTGTTTTTGCCGAATTCGCCCACTTTGATGAACGCCGGCAACGATCTACAGCAGCTATCAGCTTGCTTTGTCTTGCCGATAGAAGATAGTATGGAGAGTATTTTTGGCGCGATCAAGAACGCTGCCTTGATTCATAAAAGTGGAGGCGGCACTGGCTTTAGTTTTAGCAGATTGCGCGAGGCCAATGCCCGAGTGCGCAGCACCAACGGAGTATCCAGCGGGCCGCTGTCTTTCCTGAAAGTTTTCAACAGCGCTACCGATGCGGTGAAACAGGGTGGAACTCGGCGCGGCGCCAATATGGCAATTCTCAGCGTCACTCATCCCCAGATCATGGAATTTATCACCTGCAAAGAAGATACTACTGAATTGACAAATTTTAACCTCAGTGTGGGCATTACCGAAGATTTTATGCAGGCAGTGCAGAGCGATAGCGAATATGAGCTGATCTCACCGCATAACCAGGAGGTAAAAGATAAGCTGAAAGCGCGCGAAGTTTTCAATCTGATCGTAGAGATGGCGCACAAAAACGGTGAGCCGGGAATCGTCTTTCTCGATCGCATCAATCAGCACAATCCCACTCCGCAGATCGGAGAATTGGAAAGCACAAATCCTTGCGGCGAGCAGCCGCTTCTGCCCAATGAGGCCTGTAATCTGGGCTCGATAAATTTAGCTGAACTCTATCAAGGCGAATTTGACTGGGAAAAATTGCAGCAGGTTGTGGGCGCTAGTGTAGAATTTTTGGATGATGTGATCAATCGCAGTGCTTTTCCGCTACCGGAAATAGATGAGATGGTAAAATCTAATCGTAAGATCGGCCTCGGCGTGATGGGTTGGGCTGATCTGCTCTACAAGATGAAATTGCCCTACGATAGCGAAGCTGCTGTGGATTTGGCAGAAGAGATCATGGAGTTTATCGATTATCATGCCAAGCAGAAATCTTTGCAATTGGCAGAAAGTGCTGGTAGCTTCCCCAATTTTGAGGGCAGTATCTATCAAACCCAAAAGCTGCTGCGGGAAGATAAACAATTTGCCTGGCAAGAACTGCAAGCCGAAATCGCTGCCAAAGGCATCCGTAATGCCACCGTCACCACGATTGCTCCCACCGGGACTATCAGTATGATCGCCAATACTTCCAGCGGCATTGAACCGCAATTTTCTTTGGTCTATGTGAAAAATGTGATGGATGGAGAAAAATTGCTCTACATCAATCCTCACTTTGAAGCAGCAGTAAAAGCAGCCGGCATCTTCTCTTTGGAATTGATGGAAAAAGTTTCCGAAGCCGGTAGTGTGGCTCATTTGGATGAAATTCCTCAGGAGATCAAAGAGATCTTTGTCACCTCGCATGATATCAGACCAGAATGGCATATCCGCATGCAGGCTGCTTTCCAAAAATATGTCGATAACGCAGTATCCAAAACTATCAATTTTACCCAAGATGCCGGCAAAGAAGATATTCAGATGGCGTATCAATTGGCTTATGATCTTGGTTGCAAAGGCGTGACAGTCTATCGTGACGGTAGCCGTAGCAATCAAGTATTGAACATCGGTAACAAAGCAGAAAAAGCAAAATCTTCCGAGCAAAAATCTAATGTGATGCCGCGCAAACGCCCCGATATCACCACCGGAATTACGCAAAAGATCGAAACTGGCTGTGGGCATCTTTATGTGACAGTCAATAGTGATAGCGAAGGACCTTGCGAAGTATTTACCCAGATGGGAAAAGTGGGAGGCTGTGCCAGTGCACAATTGGAAGCTATCGCGCGGCTGACTTCTTTGGGCTTGCGCTCCAATCTCAAATTAGAATCGATCATCCGCCAAATACGGGGCATCCGCTGTCCGTCTCCGATGTGGCATAAGGGCAAGGTGATCACCTCTTGCGCCGATGGCTTATCCAAAGCGCTGGAGAATTTTTTGCACATCGATAGCGCTTCTTTGCACGATATTGAAGAGATCAACAAAAACGTGACTGTTTCTAAAAAACCTGCCAGTGGCAAGCAGAGTGGAGTTTGCCCCGATTGTGGCAGCACGGTCGAGCATAGCGAAGGCTGCATGAAATGTAATAGTTGCGGTTGGTCCAAGTGTTAACCTGAACTTTTTTTTAGTTAATTGCGTTAAGCAGGCGGAAGAATTACTCTTCCGCCATTTTTTGTAGATCAGAAAAAAATCTTTACAGATAAAAGCGGCAATAGCAAATTATGGTACCAAGGAGATCGCCCATGGAAAACAAGCAGATAAATCTGGAACAACTGGAAAAGAATGAGCTGGACCTGCGTATTTTGTATATGTTTTATCAGAATGTACGTTCGCTTTGTATAGGTTTGTCGTTGCTTTTCAGTTTTTTTGTTTTGGGACAGATTTTTTTCGTTGAGGCAGAGTACAGCAATTTTATGGCGACCTTAAATGGGATAACAGTGCTCATCTCTTTAGTTGTGCTATTTTCCATCCAATATGAAAAATTACCGCAAAAATATATTTATCATACAGTCAGTTTCGTAATATTATTGGTTTTTCTCAACACTCTCACTTTGATGAATCTGGAACAAGAACCTTTGTGGCTAATCAATATTTTATTGATGATTTTGGGAGTGGGCATCTTTCTCTTATCATTTCGCTGGTTTGTCTTTATCAGCAGCACCATTTTATTGGCTACTATTGCCAGCTTGTATTGGGGAAATCTGCAAGTAGAGATGCAAACTTCTGTGCTGCTGCTGCTTTTGGCTTACTATTTTGCCTATGTGGCCAATTATCTTCGCATTAGCTCTACCAAAAAATTTCAGTCGATGTATCTGGAATCCCAGCGCAATCAGAATCAGCTGAAGATGATCTTGGATGAATTTACCGAAGCCAAAAATTTTGCCGAAACGATCAATCAGCTGGTGCCCAGTGCAATTTTTAGTATAGATTTGAACAATCGGATCACCAGCTGGAATGTGCGAGCTGAGAAAATAACCGGCTATAGCTTGCAAGAGATGCTGGGCAAACGTCCTCAGGAAGTATTTCAGACTGATATCTTTGAGGTAGATTTTGCTGATCTGAATACTGCCAAATTTGAGCAGGAAGATGAGCTTTATAGCAAGCGAGGAGCTCAGGTCAAGATCTTATACAGCATAGATTTATTGGAAAATGAGGAATTTTACGGAGCCATTGTCAGCTTTGAAGATGTCACAGAGCGCAGATTGGCAGCAGAAAAATTGGCCAAGAGCGAAGAGCAATATCGCACTTTGCAAACCAATATTCCCATCGGGATTTATCGCTCTACTCTGCAGGGGCATCTACTTTCAGCCAATCCGGCCATGGTCAAGATGTTTGGCTATGATTCTATGTCCGAGCTGATGCAGAAGAATGTGAAGGATTTTTATGTAAAACCGCAGCAGCGTGAGAGCTTGCTAAAGAAATTGATCGATAAAGGTCAGGTCCAGCGTTTTGAAGCAGAGATGCAGAAGAAAGATGGCACACATTTTTGGATAGCGATCAATTCCAAGGCGATCTATCAGAATAAGAGCATTATCTATTTTGATGGAGTTTTGGAAGATATTAGCAAGCGCAAGCAGGCAGAAGCGGAACTTCAGTATCAAAGTGGTTTGCAAAATATTCTGATGAACATTTCAACCAAGTATATCAATCTAGATTTAAAAGATATCGATTCAGCTACCAATAATGGCCTGCGAGAATTGGGTGCTTTTGCCCAAGCAGATCGTGCTTATATTTTTGATTATGACTGGGATAAAGAAATCTGCATTAACACCTATGAATGGTGTGCGAAAGGAATATCTGCGCAGATAGATGAATTGCAGCGGGTGCCTTTTAGTGCTATGCCCCAATGGGTAGAAGCACATAGCCAAGGCGAAATCCTATATATTCCCGATATCTTTGAGTTGGATAAATCTGACTCGGTAAGAAAGATCTTGGAGCCGCAGCAGGTAAAAAGTTTGATCACCATCCCCCTTATGGCAGGCCAGAAATGCTTCGGCTTTGTGGGATTTGATTCGGTGAAAAAACAAAATACTTATTCCAATAAAGAAGTAAATCTCCTAAAACTTTTTTCTCAGATTATTGTTAATATCAAGAGTAGACAAAACACAGAAAAGAACTTAGCTCAACGCGATAAGATTCTGCAAGCTTTATCGGTTTCATCCAATCTCTTCCTTACCAAAAAAGATTGGCAGGAGAGCATCAAGCTTATTTTGGAAAAGTATGGCAAAGTTTTGGAGGTAGATCGCGTTTATCTCTTTGAAAATATGGAAAGTGCTGAAGGCTCGATGCTGATGAAATATGCTCACAGTTGGCAAACCGAGCGGGCTCAAAAACTTTCGGTGAGCTTGGAGGCAGATACTGTCTACAGCTACAGTGATTTGGGTTTTGCTGATTGGTTGGGCAGATTGCTCGATAAAGCATCGATCTATGGCAATGTGCAGGAGATAGCTCCAGACAATAAATTTTTGGCAGGAAATCAGGTGAGTAGCATTTTGTTGGTGCCGATTTTTGCCAATGAGATTTTCTGGGGTTTTATCGGCTTTGACATGATAGAAGAGCAAAGAAAATGGAGCCAGATGGAAGTGGAGACACTTACCATGGTAGCAGATTCTATCGGAGCTGCCATCAACCGCCAAGCCAATGAAGATTATCTGAATCAAATGTATAATTCTCTTCTGAAAGAGCTGGATATTGCCTCTTCAGTGCAACAATATCTTTTGCCGGATTGGCTGACCAAACAAGATGAGATAATTTTTTCTTCCACCTACAAACCATCCAGTCTCATCGGTGGCGATCTCTTTGATATCATCAAGCTTTCTGCCAATAAAACCTTGGTTTACATCGGGGATATCTCGGGGCATGGAGTGCAAGCTGCCCTGATGATGACTGCGGTGAAATCTATCATCAACATGATCGTTTCCAGCCCAGAAGAGCAGCTATCGCCCAGCTTTATTTTGCAGAAACTAAATAAGATCTTGGCAGCAGATCTTTTTCATGAAAATTATCTGACCATTTTGCTTTGCATTATCGACAATGAACAAGAGGAAATCCGCTATTTCAGTGCGGGGCATCCTCCCCTGATCCAATATGATTTGGTGCAGAAAGAGGTAAAAATTATCGATGAAGGCGGCTCGATTCCGGTGGGTTGGAGCCAAGATTTTGACTATTTACCAGAGGCAGAAGGTGTGGTGGAATTTTCTGCAGAGAAAGCATTTATGCTCTACACAGATGGTATATTCGAATGCGAAAATGCAGCAGGCGAGCAGTTTGGTTTAGCCGGTTTCCACAAATTTATCGAACAGCAAGGAGATTTTACCTCGGCTATTTCACTGCCGGAGAATTTTTTGGCTATTTTGAAAGAGCAGAATTATGATATCAGCACAGATGATTTTACGCTGCTGACATTCAAAAAATTAGTCGAGAAGCTCAAACCGGAATTTCGCAAGATTTTTACGCTAAAACCGAATTTGGAAAACATTGCCGATCTGGGAGCAGAATGCAATGAAATCGTCAAAGATACTTTGCAGAATGAGCCTTTGGCAGATCGAGTAGAGCTGCTGATCAACGAATATCTGAGCAATATTATTCGACATGGAATCCAACAAGATCGGGCAGAAGTCATCGGATTGGAACTGGTTATCAATCAAGATATTTTTCTCACTTTCTGGGACAAGGGAAGAGAGTGGGAATTGCCGGAGAGAAATTGTGATTGTCTAAATGCTGATATTGAGCGGAGTGGAGGTTTTGGCATGCAGATCATCTATTCTATCGCTGCTGAAATAAGCCTGAAGCGGCTGGGCGAGATGAATGAAACCACGATAAAAATAAAAGAGAAGGTGTAATATGCGAGATGAAATTGTTTCCAGTCAGATTCTGAGAAGATTTACTTTTGAGGAATGGGGCGGAACTGAAACTGTGGTTTTTAATAGCTCCAAACAGTTGCAAAAGAAAGGGCATCCCACCGAGATATTGGCGACCAAAGCTCTTTGTTCGAAACAGCATGAAACAGTTGAAGGCTTGCAAATCAGGCGCTTTGACTATTTTTATCCTTACCTGAACTTGAACCAAAAAAACCAAGATATTCTGGATAAGAAAGGCGGCAATCCTTACTCTCCTCAACTCTATAAATATCTACTGCAAAAACCTGAGTTGCAGATCTTGCATTGCCACACTATGCAGCGCCTGGCCAACACTGTGCGCAGAGTAGCCCAAAAGCGCAATATTCCCTATGTCATCTCTTTTCATGGCGGATTTTTCGAAGTGCCCCAAAGTGAGATTGCAGAGATGATGCAACCTCTGAAACATAGCTTTAATTACGGGAAAATTTTTGATCTAATTCATCAAAACTCACATTTTCTGAGCGATGCAGATGGGATAATCTGTGTTGGGTATAACGAATATCTGACGACCAAAGCCCAATATCCTGATAAACTGGTAGAGTATCTACCCAATGCGGTTGATATAGAAAAATTCGAAGCGATAGATAATAATGATTTTCGCGAAAAACATCAGATTGAGAGTGATGCTGAAATCTTACTTTGCGTGAGTAGGATTGATTATCAAAAAAATCAGATAAGAATAATCGATCTGCAGCAGCGCCTGAAAAAGCAAGGAGAAAAAGTCCATACTCTCTTGATCGGGCCTGTGACTTCCCAAAAATATCTAGCCCAGATCCAGCAGCGGATCGAGCAATTTGATTTGGCAGCGGAGGTTACGATAATTCCCGGTTTGGCTCCTGATGACGCTGATCTGACCAAAGCATTTTTGACAGCGGATTATTTTATCCTACCTTCCATTCATGAGCCGTTTGGTATCGTGGCTCTAGAGGCTTGGGCTAGTAAATTACCGGTAATAGCACATCATGTGGGCGGCTTGCAAAAGCTGATCTCTGACGGCGCGACTGGCTTGTTTTTCCACCAAGACGATTTGGATGAATTGGTAGAAAAATTTTATGAGATGCGCCAGAGAAAAAGTGAAATCATCCCGCAAGCTTATCAGGAAGTGTGTGATCAATATTCTTGGGAGACGATTACCGATAGATTAATAAATTTTTACAAACGTGTTATCGCAAAACAGAAGGAGAGATAAAAATGGCAAAACTACTCTATATCGATCGGCCCTTTCAAGGCGAAAAGGGTGGAGATAAAAACAGAAGTAAATTTATCTGGAAAGCTTTGATCGAAAATTTCGAGGTTGATCTTTTACTTTTGCAAGATTATTTAGCTCCAGATTATCAGTATCAGGAGCATGTGGGGCAGCATAATTTTTATGAACTTTCTACGACCAAGCCCCTGTTTAATAGACCGGAAGCTATTATGAACTTTTCCGAAGCGGCAACAAACAGATTTCGGCAGATTCTGAAAGAGAATAATTATGAAATTATCTTCATTCGCTTTGCTGCTCCCGCCCTGCTAGCAGACATAGCGGCAGAGATTTTGCCGAATGCCAAGATAGTTTTTGATATCGACATGCTGATGTCACGCCTTACCAAGCTCTCCTGGCAAAATAATCCCACTTTCAAGAATAGATATTTTTATATCCAGAATAAAAAATTTAGACATTATGAGAAAATACTCTTCAACAAACCATATCTCTTTCTATTTACCAATTATCTGGAAAAAGAGATGGCGCAAGAAGATAGCGTCTACTCTATCTCAAAATCTCTCTTGCAGGTTATGCCCAACGTGATGCAAGCAGCCGATTATCCTCTTCCCCAAACGAAGCAAAATTATATTCTATTTTTTGGAACATTAAATTCTGCTGCCAACAGCGATGCTTTTGATTTTCTGACCGACGAAATATATCCCTTGGTCGCCGCTAAATTGCAGCAGCAGCAGATGAAGATCAGAATCGTGGGACGGCACCAAACCGAGGAAATGGCGGCAAAAGCAAAAGAACTGGAATTACTGGATTTGAAAGGAGAAGTAGAAGATATCAATGCAGAGATAGCTAATTCGCTGTTTACCATCCTACCCATCAGGATCGCTTCGGGTACCAGAACGCGCATCTTGGAAGCGGCCAATCTGAAAACTGCCGTAATCTCTACCTCGATCGGGGCAGAAGGATTTGAATTTGAGCCCAATGAAATTATCATTGCAGATGAAAAAAAAGGATTTGCTGAGGCCATTCTCAAGCTGGTCGAAAATCCCCAACTCGCGGAAAAGATGGGGGCAAATCTGCAGCAGAAAAGCTATGAGAAATATCTCGATAGTGTGGTAGCCCAAAATTTGGTGGAGATGATAAATAATTGGCGAGCAAGGAGCTAAGAATGCACGTTTTATGGATAAATGAAGTAGCCGATTTTACCGGAGGCTGTGAGCGCTATATGTTGGATTGCGTAAAATTGCTAAGAGAAAAATATCAGGTAAAATCCACTTTGCTCTACGCTGTGGCAGGCAAAAATGAGATAAAATTTCTCCAGCTTTTTGAGGCTGCTTTTCCCATGGTAGAGCTGAAAAGACAGATCAAGGAAATTGCGCCAGATCTGATCTACATCCAAAGATTAGATGGCAGAAAGCCAATTTTGGAGATCTTGGAAAGCAAAATCCCGGTTCTCAGATTTTTTCACGATCATAAATTATTTTGTCTGCGCCAGCATAAATACACTACCCGAAAATTGGAAACATGTACGGTGCCGATTGGCCCAGTCTGTTTTCCCTGTTTGGGATTTATCGGCAAAAAATCAGCTTTTCCCTATCTGAAACTGAACAGCTTGGCAAAGATGCGGGCAGAGCAAAAAGCCAATATGAAATTGGATAAGATAATTGTGGGCTCGGAATATATGCGCAATCATCTGCTAGCCCATCATTTTCCCGCTGCTAAAATTTTGGTTAATCATCTGTTTTCGAGCAAAGAACCCGATATTGCAGAAGAGCAAAAGAAAGATATCTTTCTCTTCGTGGGTCAAATCGTGCGCGGTAAGGGAATCGATATTTTATTGCGAGCTTGGGCCAAATTAGCCTTGACCGAGCAATTGATAATTTGTGGCTCCGGGGCGCAGGAAGATGAGTTCAAGCAGTTGGCGGAGAAGCTGCAGATATCACAAAATGTGATCTGGACAGGTAGGATTTCGCAGAGCGCCTTGGCCGCTTATTATCGGCGAGCCATCTGCTTGCTGATGCCTAGCCGCAGTCCCGAGACGTTTGGATTGACTGGCCTAGAAGCCATGAGTTATGGCACAGCAATTATCGCTACTGATGTTGGTGGAATCTCTACTTGGCTGCAAGATGGGAAAAATGGATTTTTAGTGCCTTCCAATAATGTGGAGAAACTGGCATCAGCGCTCGAAAAATTGGCAGCAGATCGGGATTTGGCAAATCAATTTGGTCAGCAGGGATTGGCCGATTATCAAGAGAGATTTATTCCTGATTTTCACATCGCTAAATTGTATCAAACTTTTTATGAAATATCCGGGAGGAAATAATGGATAAAGCAGCCTGGGGGAAATTTACCGTGCGTGGCACAGAAAAAGTAGAGCAATTGATCCGAGATATGGTAGCAGAGATAGCAACTACCATCATCGAAGATTTGCCGGAATCTGATTATGAAGCACTGATAATGCTAGGTGGTTATGGACGCGGAGAAGGCGGTGTGGTGATAGAAGCCGGTATGGAAAAACCTCATAACAATTTTGATTTTATACTATTGAGTAATAATCAGAGCGAATCGGAGAATGATCGCATAAAAAAAGCATTGATGCTGAAGCTGGAAGCGAAATCAAAAAAACTGAATATTGGGATTGATCTAAGCGTGATTTCTGCCCGGAAATTGCAATCTGCTGCTTGCCGCATCATCTGGTATGATATGCGTTTTGGTCATAAAACAATTTATGGTAATGCTGACTTTGTGCCGGCACTCAGACATTTTTCTTTAGATAAAATTCCAGCTTGGGATGCCCGAAATCTCTTGGTAAATCGGGGAACTTTGATGATCATCAATGACCTGATCTTAGAGAAAGCTCAATTGGATGAGAAACTAAAAAGATTGATCGTGAAGCATATTATCAAAGCAATTATCGGCTACGGCGATACACTGCTTTTTTTCTTGGATGATTATAGCTGGAGCTATCTGCAAAAACAGCAGAAGATGCAGCAAAGATCTGATGTAAATGAGAAATTCAAAGCGATCTATGATGAGGCGATGAATTTTCGTTTCCAACCCGATTATCCCAAATATTTGGCCAAAGATCTTGGCGCCTGGACAGAAGAATTGCGCGAACATTTTCAGGAAATCTTTTTGCTCTGCGAAAGCAAGCGCTTGCAGCAGCAATCTATCATCTGGTCTCAATATCCCAGTAAAGCATTTCAACACGCTTGGGGAGAGCAATTCTGGCAAGCCAAACCCTTTGCTAAAAAAATCTATCATTTATTGAAAACTCAAAAAACTTTGAAAAGCGGAAACTTCAAAGCAAAACTGGGCTTCAAATCTTTGGGCGAAGCCGGTGTATTACCGATCTTGTTCCCTCTTTTTGCCTATAAATTATCTGAGCCAAAATTTAAGGAGATTGCTCAAGACTTCTTGGATTCTCCAGCAGATTTTGCAGCGCTTCGTCGAGCATATTTGCGCTATTGGGGCAAGTATGGAGACCTCAACTTTGTCAATACACTAAAAAAATATAAGATAGCTTTGGATGAAAAAGGAGGCCCCCAATGATCTGTCTTACCGGCGATATCCATCACGCTTCCTTGAACACGGGAAATCAGCAGCATTGCGAGATCAGCGAAATTCAGTGCGCCCAGATCTATAATAAAATGCTGCAGCAAGCCAAGGTGAAAGTTACTTACTTCATCTCGGGTAAAAGTTTTGCCGAAGAGTGGGATGATTTGCAACAAATTTGCCAAAGTGATAATGTGGAATTGGGCGGGCACAATTACGATTGCTTTGAGCATACTCTGTGGCATCGCATTTGGAATAAATTGATCGACAGCTACAATGGCCCGCGCTGGTATCAGCGCCGCGATCTGCGCAAAACTGCTCATATTATCAAACAAAAAACCAATCGGGATTTACAGGTTTGGCGAAATCATATGTATATGCATGGCAAAAATACTGAAACTATACTCTACGCTGGCGGCATCAAAATCTGCTCGGATGGTGTGAAAAAAGAGTCCAATGGCTTGATCAAACATCCTAGTGGTATCTACAATTTTCCCCTCAATATTATCCCGGATCATGAACATCTGATCCACGCTGAACGCACTCCCCAGTGGATCGAAAAGTGGCAAAAGCGCTATAATTGGTCAGATGATTTTGGCGCTGAATCTTATTATGTGGAAGAGTGGACTGACCTGGTGCTGCAGCAATTGGCCGCTAATGAGAAAAACGGCGTGATCTCCAACCTGATTATCCATCCCATCACACTCTATTTATGCGACAAATTTATCTCGTTCCAGAGAATCTTGGACTTTTTAGAAGCACATGAGACTATCTGGATGAGTGAGCTGCTATCAAAGAAGGAAGAAAATGATGAGTAAAAAACCAAAAGTATCTGTGATCATGCGCTGTAAAAATTCTGACTGGGTAATTGCCGAAGCTTTGGCAGGTTTGCATGCTCAGACTTTCAAAGATTTTGAATTGATTGTGGTGGATAGTGGCTCTACTGATAGTACTTTGGATATTGTCAAAGAGTATCCCTGTCGCTTGATCCAGATCGAGCCGACCCAATATTATCCGGGAGCTGTGCTCAATATGGCAATCAAAGAGGCCAAAGCAGAGATTATAGTTTTCCAAAATTCTGATGGAGTTCCTCTTTCTCAGCATACTTTGCAAAGATTGGTCGCAGCCTTTGATGATCTAGAGATCGAGGCAGCGCTTACCAGACAATTACCGCGTCCGGAAGCTGATACTTGGGTGAGAAAAGATTATGCACTTAGTTTTCCCGATGCGGAGGAGACTCCGCCCTGGATACGTCTCTCTTTGCCGATGGCAGCGATGCGGAAATCCGCTTGGGAAAAGCACAAATTTTATACTGAGGCCTGGGCTTCGGAAGATACAGAGTGGGGCGAATGGGCTGTGCAGAATGGGATGAAGATAAAATATGTGAAAGATGCGCTTATTATGCACTCTCATAACTATACACTCCAGCAAATTTTTGGTAGGAAATTTGTAGAAGGCGAAGCTGATGCCTTTATCTATGCTGCTCGTCCTAGCATTATCAAAGCCAAGCTAAAATTCTTCAGAGGCTGTCTGCGCGATTTTATCACATATCTGCAGGCCAGAGATTTTGCTCGGATGGGCTCGATCATTCCCCGAAACTTTGTCTATCAATGGGCGCATTACAAAGGGTTGCGCTTGGGATATAAAAGAGTTCGCACCGGTGATACAGATCCTAGCAAGGGACAAGTAAATGTGCTTTCGCGTTACGAACCATAAGGAGTAATCATGTATAAAATATTTATCAGTGCGCTGGCTTACGATCGAGGGCAAAGTGGCATATCTGATTATATCAATAATGTAGTTTATCAGCTTTCTCAAAAGCACAAATTAGATATTTTGATCTTACGTGATGACCTGAATAATTTTCCGATAAAAAATAGTAATATCAGATTTATCACAGTTACAGATAAATTGGCAAAGCCGATATATAGTATGCTTTGGCATCTCTTTATCCTGCCTTTTCGATATAAATATAAAAAATATGATTTTATCTTTCTTCCGGCGGGAAACCGCAGGATTTTTGCCTATTATCCTATTTTTACCATCACCACCTTTCATGACCTCTCCCAATTTCATATTCAAAATAAATATGATCCATTGCGCATGTTTTATATAAAAAGAGTCATTCCATATTTTTTGCGGAAAGTCGATAAAATCGTAGCGGTGAGTAAGGCGACCAAAGCCGATCTGATCAGGTTTTATCATTGTCCCGAAGCTAAGATTACAGTTGCTTATAACGGCTATGACAGCAAGAAGTTCAATTCTGAGCCAGCTGAGAAGAGTCGGCAAGATATCTTGGAAAGTGATAAGAAATATATCCTTTATGTAGCCCGGGTAGAGCATCCGGGTAAAAATCATCTGAATTTGATCAAAGCTTATGAACGCCTACCAAAAACGATAAAAGCAGAATACAATCTGGTTTGTGCCGGTGGTTTCAAAGAACGCAGTGAGGAAGTGTTGGCCTACAAAGAGCGTTCAGCAGATCGGGATAAGATAAATTTTACCGGTTTTTTCCCTGCAGAAGATTTGATTGATCTTTATAAAAATGCAACGCTTTTTGTGATGCCCTCTTTTTATGAAGGCTTTGGCATTCCTTTGGTAGAAGCGATGGCGTGTGGGATTCCGGTAATCAGCTCCGATCGCGGTCCACTGCCGGAAGTTGTCGGCGAGCAAGCTCTGCTATTTAATCCAGACAAGCCAGCTGAGATCGCTGAAAAAATAGAGGAAGTACTCTCTGATGCAGAGAAGTGCAAAGAACTTATTGACAAAGGTAGAGCCCGCTTGAAATATTTTCAATGGAAATTGCATTGTGAAAAAATTATACAATTGTACAAGGAAAGCGAGCTATGAAATATCCTGTAATAAATTTGTTCGATCTGAATGTACTGAATCTGACAAAGTCTGATACGATTGCTGAGATTGAGCAGATAATTGCCGCGCAAGCGAAGGCAAAATTTTTCTTTGTAAATGCGGATTGTTTCAATAAGCTCTATTTGGATGAAGAGTACAAGCGAGTTTTGCAATCTACTTCTTATATTTTGGGAGATGGCAGTGGTGTGCGTTATGCCAGCAAAATAGTCAAAACCCAGATAGTGGATAATGTCAATGGAACCGATCTATTGCCTCTGCTTTGCGAATATTCAGAGCGACATGAGCGGCGACTTTTTTTATTGGGAGCCAGGCCGGGCATAGCCGAAAAGATGCGAGAAAATTTGTTGAGAAAATATCCGAAGCTGCAAATTGTCGGGGTTCGGCATGGCTATTTTGAGCGCGACTTAGAAAGTGCAGAAGTTATCGCTGAGCTCAATGCCAGCCGGGCAGATATATTATTGGTAGCTTTTGGAGCGCCTTTTCAGGAGAAATGGATAGCTCAGCATTTTGCCGAGATCAACTGCCCGATTCAGCTGGGAGTAGGTGGACTTTTCGATTTTTATTCCGGCAATATCCCACGGGCTCCGTTCTGGATGAGGAGATTGGGTATCGAATGGGTCTTTCGATTGTTGCAAGAACCAGCTCGTATGTGGCGGCGCTATATTATCGGAAATCCTTTGTTTATCATCCGTTTGCTGAAATGGAAAAAAAAGAGTGATAAAAAAAAATTGAGGCTGCTATGAAAGATAAAAAAGAGCTAAATGATTTTGCGCAGAGTTTTGGTAAAAGATCAAATAAAAAGCAGATGAAGCGAATGAGAAAGCGTCAGGCAACTTTTGAGTTTGTCCTGAAATCTTCCTATTTGCTAAAACGCTCGATGGATCTGATCTTTTCACTAATTTTTCTGATCCTATTTTCCCCTATCTTTCTCTTTACTGCGATTGCGATTTATCTGGAAGATCCTGGTACAATTTTTTATTCTCAAACCAGAGTAGGTAAGAATGGGCGAGAATTTGATTTTTATAAATTTCGTTCGATGGTGATGAATGCAGATAAGCTGAAAGATCAGCTTTTGCAGCAAAATGAATCTGGGGATGGCGTGATCTTTAAGATGAAACGAGATCCGCGGATAACCAAGGTAGGTCGCATTATCAGAAGATTTAGTATTGACGAATTACCTCAGCTTCTGAATGTACTGAAAGGAGATATGAGCTTGGTTGGTCCCAGACCGCCTCTGCCGCGAGAAGTAGCAGAATATTCGATCGAGGATCATAAAAGATTGGATGTGATTCCCGGCATTACTTGCATCTGGCAAGTGAGTGGCAGAAGCGATATCCCTTTCGAACAGCAAGTGGAGCTGGATAAACAATATATCAGAGAATACAACGGTATCTGGAGCGATATCTCATTACTTTTACGCACTGTAGGAGCAGTCTTCAGTGGAAAAGGTGCATATTAAGAAATAAATAAGAAACAACCTCGGAGGTGTAAGCATGGAAATTTATTTGGAAAAAGCAAATGATCAAGTAGGAATCGTCAAGATCGTGGGCAGAGTGGATAGCTCTAGCGAAGCAAAATTAAAAAAAGAGTTTTTAAACTATTTGCAAGAGTATAAGAATTTCGTGTTTGATTGCTCGGAATTGGAATTTATCGACAGCAGCGGATTGGGTGCACTGCTGAGCTGTCTGAAGAATGCCACCAAAGAAAATGGTGATCTCTATATTGCCAATTTGCAGCCCAAGCCGCGCATGCTTTTCGAGATAACCCGAGCTTATAAGGTTTTTGATGTTTTTGATGATCTGGATGCTGCAATCGCCAGCTTTGCCTAAAAGCCGAGGGAGCCGAAATGAAATGCCTGATCAACTGTGTGGATGCTGAGAGTAGCTGGCTAAAAGATGTGATGCCAGGACTTTTTCCCCATTTTTTGCGGATTTTAAATAAACCGCTTTTAGAATACTTTATAGATTTTTGCGCTCTAAACGGCATTGCTGAGATTCGTATCGTCAAGAGTGACCCGACAGCTGAGATGGAGCACTACTTCAGTAGTGGCCCGCAAAAGGGATTGAATATCTCTTATGTGATGGGAAAAGCGGGAGATACTCTCTCGAAAGTTCTTCTAAAAAATTCAGGCTTTTGCCAAGCTGATGATCTATTGATAATCGATGGTTTGTTTTTTCTAAACTATCATAAAGATCAGCTTGATTCTGCTTATCTACCCCTCTCAGAAGCCGCCTCGATGCGAGGAGGAGCAGCTGAAGATATCTATTTTGTTCCGGCCGGCAGCAAGTTTAGCGAAATAGATTTTCTGGCAGAGGATAATTTGTTTCCTCAATTATCCATCTCAGCTCTGGATTCGGTGCAAGATTATTATCAGATCAATCAGCGAATTCTGACTCAGCAGCCAGATAATTATTTTCTGCCGGGCTATAGTAACAAGTCAGGCGAATTCATCGGGAAAAATGTAGCTTTCAATGCCCATCATAGTAATTTCGAAAAACCCTTTATGATCGGGAATGATGTGCAGATGTATGATAACTGCCAAATATTGGCAAATTCTGTGATTGGTAATAATGTAATCATCGATACTTCCACGACAGTAAGTGGCAGCATCGTCTACGATCAAACCTATCTGGGCAGTAATCTCGAGATCAACAATAAAATCGTCTATAAAAACTATCTAATCGATGCTGCCAGTGGCGAACATTTACAGATCGCAGATAAATTTTTTATCTCAAAAATAAATCGAGTTTTGGAAAATTCACTTTATCGATTTATCCAAAAAATATTGGCGTTTTTAGGTTTGATCTTGGGCTTGATTCCCTATGCTTTGGGGCTTGCCTTGGTGCCGATCTCCAAAATAAATTTTTCTCAGTCCGAGTTTTATCAGGATCTAAATGGCAATAAATTTAGCTTGCCTTTGGTAACCATCAAAAAATCCAAATTTTGCAATCGCTGGTTTATCCGTTTTTCTCTAGATAAATATCCCCTCTTGCTCCAGGTACTATCGGGCAAACTTGCCTTGGTGGGAAATCGTCCGATTCCAGCTGATAGTTATGGAAGAATATTCTTGGATAAGCTGGATAATTACCATCCGGCAGTAATAAGCTATTCGGAAGTCTATGCCAGCAATTTTGATGATGGAAATTTTTTGCTACATGAGATTTTTTACAATTACAATAGCTCGATTCGATTGATGCTGAAGATTATCTTTCTTTTCAGTTTTAATCGTCTTTTCTCCGTGCGCAAATACTTTCAGAATGGATTTTTTAGTTAATAAGGATTTGAATGGATAATAATAATCAAACTGCCGCAGTGCAGACAAACGACTACTTAAAATTTGATAAGCGTGTGCTGATCTTGAGCTTGGCGAAAAAAGCTCCGTTTATCATTATCATTGCGCTGATTGCTACGATAATTGCCTTTGTGCTGGCCAAAATTGCGATTGACGATACTTGGCAGGCACAATCTGTCTTGATCCGTCATACCAAAAATCTCAGTTCCAATACCAGTGTACCATATCTGTATTCCGAAATGGATTTTGATACAATTCTTCAATCGATTAAGACTCGTAAAAATCTGCAATCAGTGATCGATTCTCTGCAGTTGGAGCTGACCCCACCCAAAATGTATGGAACGATAAATGTCTCACGCGGCAGGCGCTCCAATTTGATCAATATCAGGGCAAAACACCAAGAGCGAGAGACAGCCGTCAAGATCGCTAATAATCTGGCGGTCGTCTTTATCCAAAGTTATGTGGAGATTATCAATTCCGCCAGTGGCAAAATCTATGATTATTATCTTCAACAGATCGAGATATATCAGCAGAAAATTACCCAAATAGAGCAGGAACTAGATCAATTTCAGGCCGAGCGAGAGATCTTATCTTTGGAAAAAGAAGTTCAAAACAAATATGATAACCTGAAAATTTTGGAATTGGATATGCTAAATGCACAGCTGCTAATCTCTGAGCTTCAAACCAAGATTTCCGATATTTCAGAAAGAATCGCTGGTTTGCCACAAACTGTGGAGCTTACAGCTACAGTTTCGGGTACTCGAGAAAGTAAATTAAAAAATTTGCAGCAAGAATTAGCTATTTTACAACAAAAATATACAGAGCGAAATCCCAAGATTCTCAGGTTGCGAGATGAGATTGCTTCATTGGAGAATTTGATCTCTACCGGAGCTGCAGAAGAGAAGATACCCGACTCGATGACTTATGGTGCCAACACTATTCGCCAGAGTATGATCTTGGAAAAAAATCGTTATGAAAATGAGATGGTTGCCACAGAGAAAAGGGTGAAAGATTATCACAATAAAATTGCTTTGCTAAAAGAAGAGCTGAAAGTTTTATCGCCGATCGAACGGCAATATTATGATATCGTCAGCGAGCAAAACACTTTGCAAGAGATGCTAACCAAAGTAAAAGAGCGCGCCAATGAGGCGAAAATTGCGATGGAATCTAACCTCAGTGATTTTGAGATTTTGGAAGCGGCTGTAGCTCCCAAATATCCCGAAGCCTCCGGGCGCAAAATTATTGCTTTGGCAGCAGGCTTTTTTGCTTTTCTGCTCTTGCTGATCTTTTTTGCTCTGAAGGAATTGCTGGATTTTACTGTCAAATCTTCCTACGATTTCGAGCAAGTGTTGCAGATCAAGTGTTTGGAAGAGATACCCAATAAAGAAAATGTGGCGAATCCGGTATTTTATTCCAAGCTGCAGATTTTGTTCGGGCAATTGCTGCAAAGCCTGCCTTCCGCTGGAACAGCTACAATTGCTGTGGGTAAAGATCGCTTCTCTTGCGGTGCCACTTTTGTGATTCAAGAGCTGGTAATGCTGGCTCTTTCCCAAAATAAGCGGGTTCTGTGGATCGAAAGTGTAAGTGAAAGTGATGAGGAGATTGCTCAGTATCAGATCAACGATCAGCTTTATGGCAAGCAAACCGATGCCCAGGCAGTCTATCAGCTTACTGATAGTTTCCATATTGCCTATTTTATATCGGATGAACAGACTTTTACCAAAGTGCTGAGCCCGGGAAATGTAGAAAAGTATCTGGCAACCCAAAAAGGATATGATCTGATATTTTGGGAGTTGTTCAATGTGGATTATAATTTGCAGCTGTTCAAAACTATTGCTTCTGCCTCTGATCTTTTGACCTTTGTAGCTCGCTTCCGCCATTCAGATCGCTTCAAATTGGCCAAAGCAGTAAAATTTCTAAAACAAAACAGCTCAGTGCAGATAGTAGGGGTTTTGAATCATTCAGAGAAACCCTATTTCAAACAGTAAAAAAGTTGGGAGATTTTGATGAAAATAGGAAAGCTTATTTTTTTTATTTACCTGATAATTTTTGTCCAGGCTTGCTCGAGTCACAAAATAATCTCGGATGAGATGATCGAGGCAGAACCACAATATTTGGAAGAGATGCGCAGCGAGCAGCAGGAAGATCTGGAAAAGATAAAAGAGCTGCAAAATCTGCAGCAAGTTGATACTGAGACTTATCGCATCAGTGCAGGCGACAGGTTTAATATTTTTGTTTATGATGAAGCTGACTTAAGTACAGAAGGAATCATCGTGAAGCCGGATGGAACCATCTCATTCAAATTGATTGGTGAGATCTTGGTTTCGGGTCTCACGGTAGCAGCAGCTACCGGATTGATCGAGGAAAGGCTGGCCGAATATATCAATTATCCCAAAATCTCGATGATCCCCTATCAATTGACCGGTGCTAATGTAACGATCGTGGGCAAGGTAGTAAATTCGGGAGTTTATGAGATAAAAGGTGGCATGCGCGTGGTGGATGTGATCGCAGAAGCAGGCGGCTTATCCTCAGGAATTTTTCAAAACAACACGATCGAATTGGCCGATCTGGAACGCAGCTATATGATCAGGAATAATAGAATTTTACCGATCGATTTTCAGGAATTGATCAGGGAAGGCAATATGTTGCATAATATTCCGATTTTGGATGGAGATTATATCTATATTCCTTCCAGTGTAAATCGCGAAGTTTATGTATTGGGTGCAGTCGGCACGCCTTGGCATTTTCTTTATAAAGAATCGATGACCTTGATGCAGGTGATTACTTTTGCTCGTGGTTTCACCGATAATGCCAGATCGGAAGTTTTGGTAGTGCGAGGTGGACTCAGTCATCCGCGCGTATTTAAGATAGACACAGCCAAAATTTTGGCTGGCGAAGCTCAAGATTTTCCACTTAAACCCAACGACATAGTTTATGTACCGGATTCTCCTATTGCCTCGTGGAATAAGGTGCTGAGCCTGATCATGCCGAGCTTGGAAGCAATACAGACAGGCTGGATGATGAACGAAATCTACAAGCAGGTTGGCGGCCAATAATTATGGGTCTGCTCAAATACGTTGTTTTCTTTGCCGCTTTGTTTGTGGGAGTACCACTGGGAACCAGCTGGGCTGCCAAAAATGAGAAGATCGAGAAATTTGTATTTTTTCTGATGATCTTTTTCACTGTGGAGACTGTAACGATCAATTTTGTTTCGCGGGAATTTTTCCGAGGAACTTCCCGAGGATTCGAGGTAGGCTTGGTAGATATTGCCATGCTGATCATTTGGCAATTGATTTTAAAACGCAAAACGGTAAATAATTTGCCACAAAAGCCCCCGGGAAGTGGACTCTACTTTCTGTTTTTCTTTTTTTGCTGGATCTCAATTTTCAATTCGGCACCGGGCTACGTGGTACATTCCTATTTCGAGATTTGGAAAATGATACGCATGTATGCCTATTTTTGGGTAATCTATAACTATATAAACAGTTGGCAAAAGATCGAACTTCTGATGAAGATAATTGGTATCATTATTATCTATATCGGTTTGGTTGTGCTAAAACAGAAATATATCGATGGCACTTTTCAAAATTCCGGACCATTCCCGCACCAGAATTCTTTGGTAATGTATCTGATAGTTTTTGGCTCACTGGTTTTTGGCTATCTACTCAATCGCCGTGACGTCAAGCTCTGGTATTGGCTTTTTGTCTTAGGAATGGCAGCTATCTCTGTGGTTTCCACACTTTCACGGGCCGGTATGTTTTTCTTTGTGGTTGCCTGCGCGATCGTCTGGTTTTTCTCATTTACCCAAGGTTTCACTGCCAAGAAAGTGGGAATCACTTTGATTTTGCTTTTGGTAGCTTTAGCAGGATTATTGAAGGCGATGGATTCTATTGTCGAGCGCTTTGAAACTGCAGCAGAAGAATCGGCCATGACGCGAGTAATCTTGGCAAAAACTGCTGTGAAAATGGCTAATGACAAAGTTTTGGGTATTGGTTTGAACAATTTCGGGGTAAAGGTCAATCCCCCTTATGAGTATGGTAGCGAGATCTATCCTTATCTGAATGACGGAAAATTACCTCCGGATGATTATGAAGAGAAAAATGGCTTGGTAGAAACTGCTTACCTCAGCATTGCAGCAGAAACCGGCTGGCACAATTTGCTGGTTTATCTTCTGTTTTTGCTCTACTTTCTGGGAATGAATTATCAGAATATGCGGCGACTAAAAAATCAGCAAGCTCAATTTGTGGCTATTGGATTGATGGGCGGTTTGATTGGCATTTATCTGGAATCCACGTTGGAATGGGTCTTGCGTCAAACTAATAATTTTTATCAATTGATGCTGATCTTTGCTCTGATAGCAGCTATGCGGAAAATCTATCGGCGGCAAGAGGTGGCGGATAATGTCTGATCTGAAAAAAAATATTCCTGAGAAAACTGAGCGCCAGCAGATGATCGACGAGTATATCGCTCAGATGAATCCGCAAATCAGGCAGAGCTTAGATCATCAGCAAAGTAATGAACTTTCACGTTTTCTAAACCGGGTCTTACCTTTGCGAGGAAAGCATCTGGTAGATCTCAAATTTCGTTTCTGGTTGATAAAAAAGTGGTATTTTGTTTTGCAATTTGGCGTGGACCGCCGTGATACAAAGCGATTGAAAAAGAGCGGTGCTGCTCAGACCTTGCTGGCAATCTTACTCAATACGATATTTGTGGTGGTTCTAGCCGCCTTGATTTTCATCTTGGTATTTTATCTGCTTTATCTGCTAAAATCTGCTCTGGGGATCGATATTTTTCCGGATCGTCATCTTTCAGATTTCTGGCCTCAGAAAGAGATAATATCAAATTTTCTACGTTTACCATTACAGATCTTCAGATATTTTTAGGAGTGACGATGAGGATTCTATTTGTAGTAAATTTCTATCCACCTCAGCCTTGGGGAACAGTAGCAGAGCGCTGCCAGGCGATGGCAAAATATTTGGATAACAACGGGCATGATCTCTTTATTCTAACCGGGAATTATGGTGTGGCAGAAAAAGATAATAGGCAGCTTTCAGTCCAAAAGTTAATGCGCTTTTTGAAATATGTAAATTATGAGAATGCAGGATCTTATGAGCGTTGGAAAGTGGATAAGTATAATTATCATGTTACCTGGCAAATCGCTGAGGAAATTATGCCTGACTTAACTTTTTTTTGGGATATGGATGGTATATCCGTTGCTCCTGTTTTGGCTATCCAGAAATTAAAGATACCCAAGATTTTCGAAGTTTCCAAGCTCTGGATCGACAAATATGTGCATGAAGATTTTATCTCGCGCAGCAAGCTAAAATTGAAGAGTTTTTTACCGCAGACAGTTGGTGGGAAAATTGATTTTAATCCCAGCATTGTCAATTCACGCCGAGTAGAAAAAGAGTTGCAGCTGCGTTATGGTTTGCAGCGTTTCTATTACTTACCGGTAGGAGTTGATATCCCATCAGTAGTAAGTTTGCCTGATTTTGGTAGATCTTTGAAGCTGATCTCCCGCTGGGAAATTGCCGAGAATAAAAATTTCACTACTATTTTTATTGCCTTGCAAAAGCTCCAGAAACAGGGAATTCGGTTTGAATATAATCTGTTTGGCAAATTAAACCCGCAGCTGATTTATAAATTGAAAAAAGAGATTGATCATTATGGCTTGGGCAAAGAAATTCAATTTCATACCCAGCAGAAAGATGAAGACTTTTGCTATGAAAACAACGATATTTATTTGATTCCTCCCGGTTCAGTAGAGATCGATCTGGAGATTTTGCAAGCTTGGGCAAATCAGAGATTGTTGCTGATACCTGAAGTTGCGACAGAGCTGAAGCTGAGTCCGGGTGTAGATCTACTTTTGTATCAAGATAATCTTTTCGAGCAGCTTTTGGCTGTGGCAGAGGATAGCTCCAATGCCAGAAAGATAGCAGCAGCAGGGTATCAACATGTTTCGCAAAAGTATAACTTGGCAAAGATTATGCAGCAAACCGCAGAAATTTTATTGAAAGAGACGATGGAGCAGAAGCAAAAATGAGAAACATATTCAAGATGAGTAATGAGATCCAGCACTATGACTGGGGCAGCAAAGACTTTATCGCGCAGCTGAAGGGCGAGGAGATTTCTCTAGAACCGCAAGCGGAGATGTGGATGGGTGCACATCCCAAAGCGTCTTCAAAAATTATTTGGGAAGATAATGTCAAATCTTTGGCTGAGCAGATCGCGCATCATCCCACTCATTTTTTGGGTGATTTAGAGAGCTCGGGTTTTGAAAAGAAATTGCCTTTTTTACTAAAAATATTATCGGCAGAATCTGCGCTATCGATTCAGGCGCATCCCAACAAAATTCAGGCTGAACAAGGTTTTGCCCGCGAAAATAGGTTGGGTATAAGTCAAAAGGCGCTATATCGTAATTATAAAGATAATAATCATAAGCCCGAATTGCTCTGTGCTCTCACCCCATTTTGGGCAATGTGTGGATTTAGATCAATTGGCGAGATAGCCAAATTTTGGCGTTATCAGAAGATTTGGCCGCAGGGTAGTGAGCAGTTTTTGCAAAAACCGCAGGCAAAAACTTTCCAAAAATTATTTTTGGAAATGTTAAATTTACCCCAATTCAAGCAGCGGCAAATCGTAGAATCCACCTTGCAAAATTTGCAGCCAGGGCGCGACCAAGCGGAGCAACTAATCTGCGACTGGATACTGAAATTAAACAGAAAATATCCGAATGATATCGGAGTTTTGGCGCCCAGTTATCTCAATCTCATCCAATTAGCTCCGGGCGAAGCCCTCTATCTGAAAGCAGGAATTTTGCATTCATATTTGCAAGGTAGTGGCATCGAGATTATGGCAAATTCTGATAATGTTTTACGCGGTGGGCTTACTTCCAAGCACATTGATATTGCCCAATTGCAGAAAACTTTGCTCTTCGATTTTGGCACTGTGAGAAAGGTAAAAATTCGCCAAGAGCAGCAGCAAAAAATTTATCTCACCCCAGCCAAAGAATTCGAGCTGAGCTGGCAAAAAATTTCTGCTGGCGAAATAGAAAATATTGTGAGCAGTCCCGAGATCATACTTTGCACAGCCGGTGAGATAGAGCTGGCAGCAAGTGCAACCATCAGCTTAAAACAGGGAGAATCTGCCTTTATTTGTGCCGCAGCTCCCAGCTACCGAATCTCAGGCTCAGGCGAAATCTTTAGAGCTCGGGTTGCTGCAAAGGAAAAATCATGAAACGTTTTATCTATCTCATTTTTCTGGTTCTAGTCGGCTGTTCCTCGATTCCACGTGGTGTAAGCAAAGCCAAGATCCTGATCAAAACTCAGCCCACAGCAGCTAAGATCTATGTGAACAACGAATATGTGGGGATTAGTCCGCTGACCACCACAATTTGGTATGAAAAATCTAAATTTATCAATATCAAAGCAGAGCCTTTCTATGAGAGTCAGTTTCCGCAAAATATCTATCTAAAAGTTCCACCTATTCCGCCGCAAATGACGATTTTCATGGATTATCAGGCCAAAGAGCGAGTCGAGATCGAAGAAAAATCGGCAATTCAGGAAGAGTATTTAGCAGAAATCGAATCTAGCGAGCAAGTTGAAGCAGCAGAAGAAGTCGTGGAGATCATCAAAGTAGTTACAGAAAAGCAGCTGATAAAGCTGCCCCAGATCTATTTTGCTTTTGATAGCGCCGATTTGGCCGAGAGTGAAAAATCCAAAATGACTGATCTGGTTAAATTTTTATCAGAAAATCCTGCTTATATTTTGATCGTTCATGCTCATGCTGATGAGCGAGGAAGTGCAGAATACAATCGGCAGCTTTCCTATCGGCGTGGCTTGGCAGTGAAGAAATTTTTGGCTCAGCAGGTTGACAATGAGATAAAGATTATTATCCACGGTGAGAGAATTTCGCTGAGTGAAGAGAATCAGAAATTGGATTATCAGCTCAATCGGGTGGTTAGCTTTAGCTTGGAACAGGCTGAAGAGGAGGCTGAATAATGGCTGGGAGCGGCTTGCGCAAGACTATGATTGCCAATACTATTTCCAATTATGGAAAATTGGTAACCATGATGATCGTAACTATATTTTTGACGCGGACACTCTTTTTGGGGTTGAGCCGAGAAGAATACGGTCTGTGGGCTTTGTTGTGGTCTATTTTTGGCTACTCACTTTTACTGGATTTTGGCTTTGGTGCCGCTATCCAAAAATCTACCAGCCAGACTATTGTTACAGAAGATTGGCATAAATACAATCGTTTACTGAGCACGGTTTTTTTCAATTATAGTTTTCTGGCAATTCTGATTGCGGCAGTCTCTTTTTTCCTAGCAGGAAACTTGCAAAATATGTTTCAGTTTTCTGCCAACAGTGATCTGCTCTATTATAAGAAAATCTTCATCATGTTTGGAGTGGGAACAGCAGTAGTTTTTCCCAGTGGTTTTTTTGTGGAGGTCTTACGCGGATTACATAAGATCAAGTTGCGTAACAATATTCAGATAATTTTCAATCTACTCAATTTTGGTTTGATGCTCTGGGTGATTCACTCTGGATTGGCCTTGTGGGGCATGACTATTGTCACGATTGGAACTGCTCTATTGACCAATATTGTGATGGCTTTCTACTCTTATAAAAGTATTCCAACTCTAAAAATTAGTTTCAAACTATACGATTTCAAATTACTGAAAGAGGTGATGAGTTTTTCGCTCTTTGCCTATATCATTTCCTTTAGCAATCTCATCATCTATCAGACTGATCAATTGGTGATCTCTGTTTTTGCCTCGGTTTCACTGATTGCAGTATATCAGATTTCATCCAAATTGGCGATGACGTTCAAGACTTTTGCCTCGCAATTTCTGGATAATCTGGCGCCGGTTGCTGCTACACTTTTTGCCAGTAACCAAGAAGATAAGTTGGGCAAGATTATGATCGAATCAAATCGTCTGATGGGAGTAATCTCCACTTTGATGTTTGTGCCACTGGTTGTTTTTGTACGTCCACTGCTAAAGATCTGGTTGGAACTGGATGACGCTGATGGGCAGCTGGTAGCAGTATTGCTGCTGCTCTCGATGTATCTGATCGTGTTTTTCCGCAGTACTTCCGTCAAGATCTTATTGATGGGAAATCATTATCGAAAGCTATCGATAGTAGCGATTATCGAATGCGCTATGAATCTGGGATTGAGTATTTATCTGATCAGATATTATGGCATTATCGGAGTTGCTTTGGGCACTCTGATTCCCAATGCTATTCTTACTGTGAGCTTCAATATCCCTCTGGGTTTAAAATTTTCTCAGATTAGCCTACTTCAATATTTCCGCCAATCTGTACTGCACAGTTTATGGATCGGGGCGCTCACACTGCTCTTTGCGCTGGGTTTAAAACACTATTTTTACCCTGAAAATTTTCTGACATTACTCTTGCTATTGGCGTTGACATCACTGTTTTTTATTCTAGTCTATTATAGATTTGGTACCTACAAGTGGGAGAGAGCACAATTTCAGGAATTTATCAGTAGACGTTTTAAAAAATAAGGTTATCTATTTCATCTGAAAAAGGAGTTTATATGAAAAATAGTATGATAATGATTTTGATAATTCTATCTTTATTAGGTTGCGATCTTTTGGAAGAGAAAAATCCATCCAGCAAAGATATGATGGATGAGTTGGCGATTTCTGAGCAGTTTGGCTATGAAACTGTGCAAGAGGTGGAGGTAAAAATCACATTTTTGGATAATGGGAATTTACCGGTTCCCCATATCTTTTTTCGAGTGATGGATAAACCTGCAGCATCAGGCGGCAAGATCTTAGCACGAGGCGCTACTAACCAGGCGGGAGAGTATAAGACAGTGCTCAATTTGCCCACCAGTTTAGATTCATTGACCGTTATGGGATTTATGCGCACCCAAACTTTACCTATCGAAAATAATCAGGTGGAGTGGCAAATCGGTGGAGTGTCCCAACGTTCGGTAAGAGTAGGAGTAGATACTTCTAGAGATGGGTTTGAATATGTGACAGAATTTGATGCTAACGGCATACCGATTGATATGCAGACAGACTATATCAGCTCGGATTTTTTGCAGCGAGTCGATGCTTCGCTGCCTGAGCGTTATCCGGTTTCCGATTATCATCCCGACTATTTGCAAGCTGGCTCGATGCTGAATACTGTGGTGGAAGCAGATGCTGAAGTTTGGATAACTTTTGTGCAGGAAGGTGCCGGCTATCAGAATAGTCTGGGCTACTATACTTATTCATTGGATTCGGGTGCACCGGCAGATCCTGCGGAACTGGAGCATAATATAATTTTTCCCAATGTCTCTATCTTTCCCGACGGTATGCATTCGGGAGACAAAGTCTATTTGGGAAGCTTTGAAGCAGGTACGGTTATCGGCTGGTTTTTGGTAGCCAATGGCTGGAATTATGGTTCTGTGAGCGAAACCAGGACCAGATATTACTCCAACTCAGATTATAATCCCGAGCCAGATCCTGCCCATCAACAGCACGTGGTTTTGCTGCACGATGAAGAGAGCGGAAAATTTTTGCTCGGCTTTGAGGATTTGAGAAGGCCGGAGGGAGACGATGATTTCAATGATGCTGTTTTTTATGTTACTTCCAACCCCATCGAGGCGATTAGCACCGAAAACGTCAATCCTCTGGATATTGTGCAAGACAGTGATAATGATGGCATCAGTGATCTTTATGACGATTATCCTGATGATCCACAGCGAGCTTTTGATAATTATTACCCGGCAGAAGATAGCTGGGGAACTCTGGCTTTCGAAGATTATTGGCCGCGCCAGGGTGATTATGATATGAACGATCTGGTGCTGGGCTATAATTTCCAAACTATCCATACTCCCAACAACAGGCTAATAGATATCATCGGTCAGATCAAAGTAAGAGCAATCGGAGCAGCCTATCACAATGGTTTTGCTCTGGAATTACCGGTGGATCCTAGTAATATAGCTGATTTGGCGGGGCAGGTAGATTTTGAATATGATAATCCACTCTTAATTGTAAATATCTTTGATGATGCCTATGATATCATGAACCCACCCGGCTCCGGTTTCGTCAATACAGAAGAGAGTATGGAATATTTTTCTCCGCAAAGTGTGAGCTTTGGGCTAACTCTGCAGACGCCATTGGTCTTGGAAGATCTGGCTTATCAATTGCCTTACAATCCCTTTTTGCGAATAAATGGAGATATTAGCAAAGAGATACATCTGCCTGACTACCCACCTACCTCCAAAGCAGATCTCAGCTTGTTTGGCACTGAAGATGATAATTCTAGTCCAGCAGCAGGTCGATTTTATAAAAGCAATAATAATCTACCCTGGGCCTTGAATATCCCGCTGCAGTGGCAATATCCCCAAGAGCGGAAAGAGATCACTTGGGCTTATCGAAATTTTGCCGAGTGGGCAGAATCCTCTGGCACCTTGCAGCAAAATTGGTATCATAATCTACCTGAAAACATCGACGAAAGTTATATTTATCTTCCCTGATGAGACCCAGAAGTCAGCAGAGGCGATTAGCTGAGATAGGCCAGCATTATAAGCTGGTGACCAGAGAGACAAAGAAAAAATTTCATCCGGAAAATTCGCTAACCTTGAGCAGAGTGATCAGTAAAATCTTAAGCTGGAGCCAGCTCTACAATCTGGGCTTTGCAAATGCTCAGAAGATCAAGCTGCAAAATGTCTGCTTGGGCTTTGCTAAATTGCCGAGAGAATTTGATGGGTATAAATTTCTCTTTATCTCCGACCTGCATATTGATGGCTTTCTGAGTTTAGCTGAACTGGTTTGGCAAAGATGTGCTGATTTGGAATATGAATGTTTGATTTTAGGAGGAGACTATCGCTTCCGAGTTGCTGGCAATCCTGCCTTTACTTATAAACAATTGCGCTGGCTGATTCCAAGACTAGTAAATAAAACTCCTGTCTACGCTGTTCTGGGCAATCATGATGATTATGAGCTGGGCTTGGAACTGGAGAAAATGGGAGTACAGGTTTTGTTGAATGAATCAATACAAATTTTTCGGGGTAAGCAATCTATTACTGTGGTAGGTTTGGATGATGGACATTATTACAATTCTGCTGATTTTGAGTTGGCTGAATCTCAGCTGCAGGAGGCAGGTTTCAGGATGCTAATTTCACATTCACCAGAGTTTTATCAAGAAGCTGCAGAACGAAAATATGATCTGATGCTGTCCGGGCATACTCATGCGGGGCAGATTTGTTTGCCGGGTAAAATCATCTTGGTCAAGGAAGCGCCCGTACCATATCACCTCTTATCTGGCCAATGGCAATACCAAAATCTTCAGGGTTATACTTCTAGTGGGGTAGGCTGCAGTATGGTGCCGGTTCGTTTTAATTGTCAGCCCGAGATTGTTCAGATTGTTTTGCAGCGGGCTGAAGATCCAGCTCTCTTAAAATAGCAGCCACCGCTTTCTCAGTAGCTTGGCCGGGATTGTAGAGTAAGCAATCTATCAAATGTTTCTGTCGTGATTTCTGCGCTGCTAATTGCTGCAGAAATAGTGCTGATTGATCTATGAATTCTTGAAACATTGCTCTAAACTGTTCAAATTCTTCAAAACAGATTGATGCTGCCAAGATTGCCTCTTCTTCACTATTATCTTCATCGGGAAATTCCTCAAACCACTCTTTATTGGCAAATACGAAAAGTGGCTTTTGCAAAATACAGAATTCAAAAGGAGCTGAGGTGCCTGTATCGGAGATCATCAAATCTGCTAATGGGTATAGCTCTTGTGTATTGGGCCGAGTTACTAAAGTCACATTGCGATATTTTTCATCATATTTTTTTAAGCGTGCTTCCCAGTTGGCTTCGGGATATTGGGCATAGAGATAATGGTGAGGTTTTATCAGCAGGTTTATGTCATATTGCACTAGATTATCGATGATTTTAGTATCAAAATAATGAAGTGAGCCAAAAGGGTTCCAGTGCGGGGCATACAAAATTGTTGGCTTATCAGCCCTAATCTTATAAAGTTGCTTGAGCTTTTTCGTTAGTTTATTCTCTTGCAATAGAATATCAAGTTTGGGGTAGCCCACATTATAGATTCTAGGCAGCTTCTCATTCGGATAAATTGATTCTAAGAACTGATTAAACTTAGGTCCGATTGCAAAATGGGCATCAAACCTTTTTATTACATCGATTTTTTTGTGGAAACCAGAAATTCCATTACCATGATAGGTGATCAACTTCTTTGTCTTAAGAAGCTTAAAGGGGAAATCAGGTCCCGTAATTTCCGAGCAGATAAATAGATCAAAGGGTATAAATGGAGAAATTTTATTAGAGATTATTTTTGCATGAAGATCTTTTTCTTCTAAAGCAGAATACATTTTTTTATCATCAGTATCGATTGAATAATAGATATCTATGCCTCGATAGTCTTTTAATTCTAAATGAATCGGATTAAAAATATCGATGAAATAATCGTGATGTGAATTAAAAACAACTAATTTTCTACCTCGAGTGTGCATAAAGAAAAGCTTAATCCAATAATAGATTATCTCAAAAATTGCCAATGGGTTTGATAAAATCAATTTTATAAGTCTACTCATAGAAACCTCTATTTTCTTTGAAATGATTTTTTGTTTTCCAAATATTTTGCCCAAACTAGCATTAACCCCCAGCTAATAAAGGTAATAAGATAAGAATAAAATTCATTTATTCCTACATATTCCAATGTATAATAACTAGCGTAAGTCAGAATGATCCCAAAACTGAAAACTTCTAAGGAGTGCTGACCACACCTGATAAAAGGTAGGGCAATTTTGCTCTGAAAAAATTTTGCATCGATAGGGAAGATGAGTTTCACTAGATAAAGTAATGAGAAAAAATGGACAAATCGGAGGGGCGAAAGAGCACGTTTACTCAAGCCTGGTACCTGACCAATCCAATTTGTTTCCATCAAACCATATTTTTGCAAAATAAAGCTGAATCTAGGAATTGTAGCTACTATTAACAATGAGATAGCAATTGAGATAAGAATTTTATTATGTGGTATTTTTAGCTTATGATATTTTAACGAAACAGAAATAAACATAGCTATTACAAAGAGGAATTGCCAAGCGAAAGGATTGAAAGCCCAGCCTCGACTCCAAGGGAAGGAGGTGTTTAGATCAAATGGATAGGCTGGAAAATTTACCTGCGTGAAAATATGAGGTAAAAGATAGATGGCAAATGAGATGAGAAGAGCAACTATACGATTTTTTTGCATAATTTTTAAGAAGAAAGGCATTGTGAGCAGCAAGACAATATACAATGGTAAAACATTGATTAAAGCTGGTGCATATAGCATGATTGTAGAGTAAATTAACGCCAGTTTGGGATTTGAAAAAAAGTGGGCACATCCTCCGGCTGCTATTATATTGGGTTCTAAATATAACTGGAAAAAACTATAAAGTGCTAAGATTATTACCAAGGTAAACAGATTTATCACATAGAGTTGAACTGCTCGTAAGAACGATTTAAAATACAGTTTCTTAAAATTGTTTCTAAGAAGATATTTGTAGTAAACCAATCCATAAACGTATCCAGAAAGAAAAACAAATATTTCTGCAGCATCCGAAAAATTTGGATGAAGCCATTTAAAAGAAAATTTAAAATAGAACTTTTGCGAAAATAGATCGATGTGGTTAGCCACAATAATCAATAAGGCAATTCCTCGAAAGAAATCGATTCGTAAATCACGAACTATTTTTTCATTTTTTCCCATTTCATCTCCCATATTTCATCTCCCATATTTGATAGATCGCTTTTACTGCTTTTTGTGTAGCCAATCCTGGCTGGTATAAATATTTTTCTACAATTTGTTTCTGCCTTAGTTTTTGCTTTTGCAGCTCAGATTTATCTGGAGCCTGCAGTAATTTTTGTAGCAAAGTTTCCAGCTGGGGCAGGGTCTGATAGCGAAAAGCCAGATCACAAAGATCGCGTTCTATATCCACAGAACTATTTTCGGCAAACCACTGGGCATCATAATTTATGATAAGCGGTTTGCCCAAAATCGAATATTCCAAAGCTGCAGTTGTGTCGGTATCAGTGATCATGATATCAGCTAGCGGATACAGTTCTTGAGTATTGGGATTGGTGACAAAGCTCACATTTTCGTGAGTAGCGGCAAAATCTTGCAAGCGCTGTTCCCAATTTTGGGAAGCATATTTGGTGTAGAGGTAATTGTGTGGTTTCAGCAAAACATTTACCTGGAGCCGAGAGTGACGAGCTGGAGCACCATCCGTGTGGCGCGGAACAGTTACTCGGTTCCGAGCCGCCTGATAGGCGAAAGAGTCAAGGCAAAGTGCTAT
>JAWOEN010000006.1:0-3996 GCA_046482725.1 Cloacimonadales bacterium (SeqCode) | reverse complement strand
TCTCATCCTGCTTGGCAGCTTTATCTTTATAGATTCGCTTCACCTTTTTTTGGCCTCGCGAGTAGTAGTTATTGTAGTTTGAAGTTGCAGATGAGCGTTTGGTTTTTACTCCCAATACTTTCAATAACCAAGTAACAAATAACAAGAAAAGATAAAGTAAGACAAGACCCAATAATTGAACAATAAGCATCAGAAAGAAAATCTTAACAAATTTAATGATTTTGCTTTTATCACCATTTGCACTACCATTATCTTGGGTAGCTTTTACATAGATCAGATCATAATCTTGGCTTCTCTCTATCAAGGTGGGAAGATAAACCAAGCTATCAATTTTGCTTTGTATTTGATCCAGATCGGAGCGTAACTCTCTTTTGGAAGTCGTAGAAATTGCTGTTGAGCTCAATTGCTTTTGAATTTCACGCTTGCTAGTTTCATAATTTTCCAGATTACTATCAATGTTGATAATTTTATCCAGTTCACTATTTTTCATTACTTTTTCTGATTCTAAACCATCTAGTGAACGTAGAGAATTGATGGTAAATTTATCTTCGATAGGAATCTCATATAAACCTACAAAAGAGTTTCCTTCTTTCAAAGAGTAAATTTCCTCATAATCAGTTTTAGCTAAAATTTGATAAATCTCGCTAAAAATTTCATTTAGATCATTGCTTTGGTACTCTTGTTTTATTTTGGTAAAATTTAGTTTCTCTTCGAATATTTCTTCTGTTTTAGTAAAATCTATCTCACTTTGCTGTTTATTGTTATCGATAATTCCAGATTCAATAATTCCTACATATACAGCCAGAATGAAAATTACAATAATTATGAAATACTGTATTTCAGCTTTAACTCTGATCATTTCTCAATTCTCCCTTTATTTTTTATTATTTCTCCGGCATATTTTAGTGCAAGTTCAGATTCAGAACCACTTAACATGCGGGCTATCTCTTTTTTACGTTGGGCTCTTTCCAAAAAAGCTATATCGACAACTGTTTTATCTTGGTCACTTTTCTTATAAACAAAAAAATGACCATCGGCAAAAGCTGCTATCTGAGCCAAATGCGTGATACAGATTACCTGATGAAAACGTGAAATATCTGCGATAAATTCACCTAACAATTCTGCTGTCTTACCACCAATGCCAGTGTCTATTTCATCAAAAATCACCGTTCTGGGTGTAAGCTTTTCTGCCAATATCTTTTTCACTGCCAACAAAAATCTGGATATCTCACCACCGGAAGCTGAATCTTTCAGAGGCTGCACAGCTTTACCTTTGTTAGCACTAAAATAAAATTCGATTTTATCTAAACCATTGCTCTGAAAATCTTCAAGGTCTAAAATTGACTTATTTATTGCTTTGTCAAATTTAATTTGGAATGCGGCATCAGGAATGGCCAGCTTTTGGATATTCTGCTCTAATTCTTTTTCCAATTTCAGAGCCGCTTGTTGCCTTTTAGCAGAAAGTTTTTGGCCTTTTGCTTGTAATAAAATGAGAGCATTTTGCAACTCGGTTGCCAGTTCAGATATTTTTTCTGAATAAGATGAAAAAGCCTCTCGCTCAGCTGCTATTTTTTGGGCATATAGCAAAATATCATTTACATCCTTTTGATATTTCATCTTCAACATATTGATAGCATCCAAGCGCTCTTCTACCTGCTTCAATCTATCTTTATCCAAATCTACAAAATCCTGAACTGCCCGCAGCTCTTCGATTGCCTCTTCCAGATTGGCTGCTGAATCTCGCAGCAATGATACAGCTTTGGCCACCTGCTGATTATCTTTTTCGTAAACTCCAAGCTTGAATATATAATTATTGATCAAGTCATAAACTGAATTTTCCTGCTCATAAAATTCTTGTTCGATACTTTCGGAAGTAGCAATAATCTCTTCGGCGTGATTGAGAAAATTCAGCTCATGCTGCAGAATATCATCTTCATCCTTTTGCAGCTGAAATTCTGCTATCTCATTGATCTGATACTTATAGAGTTCCATCTTTTCGTGCTGAGCTAATTCATTTTTACGAAGCTGCTTTAGTTGGGCAGTTTTAGATTTTATCAGCTGATAATCTTGCTCAAACTCAGCTCTCAGCTCTTCCAAATTTCCATATTTGTCCAGCAAAGCCAGCTGATACTCTACCTCAAAAATTTGCTGCTGATTACGCTGACCATGAAAATCTAGTAAAACCTGATAAAATTCTTTGATGATAGAATTTGAGACTCGCCGCCCGTTGATAAAGCTTTTTCCTCGTAAATTGGTAGAGATCTCTTTGCGGAAAAAAATCTCTTGTTCATCCAATTCAATCTCATATTTTTCTATCAAATTCTGCAATTCTGCATTTGCCTGATTCACCTCAAAGACTGTTTCTATCACGGCCGGCTTTGTTTCGTCAAAGAGCATGCCGGCTTTCACCTTTCCCCCCAAGCTCAGCTGAATAGCGCCAACCAAGATAGATTTACCAGCTCCGGTCTCCCCCGATAAGATCTGCAATCCTTGCGAGAAATTAAGGTTCAAGCGTTTTACAATTATAAAGTTTTCTATCAGTAATGAACTTAACATAAGCTATTTTTTTCCCAGATGAAATTTTTTGCGCAGTATGCTAAAAAATGTCTTATTTGATAATTTGATAAAATCTACTTTTTGGGAGGCTGATTTGATAATAATCTCATCATTTTTTTCCAGATTATGGCTATTTTTTCCATCCAAATGCAAAATACTACTGCCCTCGGTTTGCACTACCCGAAAGCTCAATTTATCTCGAGCAGCAAAAACTATCGGCCGTACAGTCAACACGTGAGGATTCAGTGGTGTTACCACCATCGCATCCATCAGCGGCGAGATGATAGGTCCACCAGCCGAGAGATTGTAGGCTGTGCTGCCGGTGGGCGTGGCGATGATAATTCCATCACAACGAGTTTCCATCACAAAGCGCTGATTGCAAGAATAGCGAATATCGATCAGACGTGATACTTCACCTCGATAGATAACAGCATCGTTTAGTACCACAGAAGAGTAAATGATTTCTGAACCACGTTTGATAGATACCTGCAGTAGCATGCGCGATTGAATTTTAAATTTTCCGGCACAGAGATCTGAGATAGAGCGTTTTAGATCTTTCAGATTACTCTCGGATAAAAATCCTAGCTTTCCCAGATTTATACCCAAAAGAGGAGCTTTGCTTTTGATCGAAAAATCGATCGCACGCAGAATAGTACCGTCGCCACCAAAAACTAAAATATAATCCAGATGTTGCGAAGAAGCGAGATCTGTATCCAAAAAATAATCCGGCACAAAATCTTTTTGCTGAACAAAGCGATAGAAATTTACCTCTTCTTTGACGTGAAATTCTTTCAACAAATCAAAGATCTTTTCCTGAGAAATTATCTGCGGATTCACAAATATTCCAAAATTTTTCATACTTTCTCCTATAGTGATTCCATCAATCTAAGATAGCTTTCATAATGTTCCGAAGGATATTGCAAATCTTCCACTGCTTTCTTCACAGCACAATCTATTTCATGAGTATGAGTACAATTCATAAATTTACATTTTTTTCTCAACTCTGCAAACCCGGGAAAAACCTCGGCCAGACGCTGTTTATGTTTGGCGTGCAAAGTAAATGTTTTGATGCCCGGTGTATCGACCAAAAAACCGCCAAAACTCCATTCCAGCAAACGAGCACTGGTTGTGGTATGTCTACCTTTTCCACTATATTCGCTCACCTCAGCTACTTTCAAGTTTAGCTGGGGCTGCAAAGCATTGAGCAAAGATGATTTTCCCACACCCGATTTTCCGGAAAATACTGTTTTGCGGTTTTGCAATAATGAGCGCAAATCCTCTAGCCCTATTTCTTCTAGAGCTGAAGTAAAAAGTAACTGATAACCGCATTGACGATAAAATTCCAACTCAGATTTCTGCTGCTCTGTTGCCAATTCAGATTTATTGATGCAGATAATCGGCATAATCTCAGCAATATGAGCTGCGCAAAGATAGCGATCG
>JAWOEN010000204.1:0-5960 GCA_046482725.1 Cloacimonadales bacterium (SeqCode) | reverse complement strand
ATTTGTGGGAGCTAATATATCCGTCAAGCCAATAGCTGGAGAAAGGCTGAGATTGAGGCTGAGATTGAGATTAAGGTTAAGGCTGTGCGCCCGCTGGCGCATTAAGGTAAAGGGGAAAGGTGAAATGGGAGAAAACGTGTCAAGGTGAGCGGAGACGAACCCTACTGAATGGCTGGTGGCTTTTTTGTTCACCTCTCAGCACCGCCGCAGCTCTGAAACCTGAAACCGCATTCGGCAAACTGAGTAATTATAAAATATTTGACAGGCAAAGAAGTTAACTGAAATTTTGCTTCAATTATTTTTTTAGGATGATTTTTAAAATTTTTTGCACATAGTTTGGGAGAAATTTTAGAAAGGGAAACTCGGGTTGATAGGGCGCTGGCTGGGAAGAGAAATGAGATATCCACCTAGTTTATGAAATCTAAGGCAAATATTTACTCGCCATTGGAGAGAACCGCGCTCTGGCTCGTGCATACACAAATTATAGGGAAAAAGGAGATGAGAGATGAAAAATAAAATGTTATTTATAATGTTTGTATTTTCATTTATTTGTTTATATTCTGATGAAGTCTCAACGGGAAGTAAAGATGTAATATTTTCCGTGAAAGGTAATTACTTAAGTTCAAGTTATAGAAATAGCTCATCAGTAGGATACAATTTCAAAAGTGAAGATTCTAAAAATTCTTTTGAACCAAGTATTAATCTGATTTCAAAAAATCCTAAAAGAACATCTCATTTATACCTAAATTGGAAAGGTGATTTTATAGATTCCAAAGCAAGATACAGTATTCCCGATTATAATTACGAAGCCCAGCAAATGCAGAATATGCAGAATATGCTTATTAATGATGATGATGTTGAGATGACTCAAACCTGTTTGAAATTGGGATACAAAAGAAGAATTCACAATAAAAAATCTATTGTTAATTATATTGATGTAAGTAATAAATTCGATAATTACAAATCGGAATATTTGGTCAATTCGATGCTGAATTCTGAACTAAAAAGGACATTTTTAACAATTGAATTCGGACATGTTTTCGATGCTATTGAAAACTCAGATATGTATTTTGCAAGTACACGCAAATCGGACATCACTGAATATTATCTTTATAATAAAGTTCCAAATTTTGAATTTGAATTTTATCTCGCTCCCTACATTGAACGTAATACACTTAATTATTCTTATTATATAGATTATGATTTTGAAGAGCCTTATAAAGAAGAGGAAAAAGCTGTACATCAATCTTTTGGATTAAACTTTGAAACACGAGGCATTTATAACAAAAACAATCTAATAACCGGATTAAGATTTTCTTTAATTAATAGTATTGTTTTCAAAGATTTCTGGAATATTGATGAAATTCCTCATGATTTGCGAATAAATTATGAAATCTTCGCTAATATGTTGCTCGATAAATTTATTTTTACTTCCAGAATAAATGTAGAGAATGAAAATGTATTTTTAACCGGCATTAATATTCAGAGAACAAGTTATTCTTTTTTTAATGAATTAACCTTTCAATTAAAGAAAAAAATCTATTTTAGTTTGAACTATAATTTTGTTGAAAAGAAATATATTAATTGTAATTCATCATCTCTGTTTGCGACAAAAATGGATCAGGTTCCGGAAAAATTACTTTTGGAAAATTTATACAATTCTAATATTGGCTTATCACTAAAAGTTATCTATTAATAGTGAAAACAAAGTTATGGATAAGATGCTTATAACATCTGCCCCCAATATGGGATTGAAAGATAAGCAGGAAGATTTGGAAATCTGAAAACATTAATTCTGGCTGGTCAGAATTCACGGTTCACCTCTACGGTAATTTCTTTCCCTTAGCACAAAGTAAAAGAGTTTAAAAAATGAATAAAGTCATAAACAATTTCCAGATTCAAACCTCCCTGCAATTTCCTAGAGGAAATTGGCCTGAACGAGTTAATTATGGCTTGGAAAGAATTTAAGGTTCAGCTTACGGTAATCTACAGCTTGACAATTATTTTCCCCAAAGCTATTTATGTTAATGAGTTAGGTTAATCCATAAACAGCTATCGAAAATGTGAATGATCTTTAATCAAAACAAGCAGACGGGAGATATCATGAAGAAAGTTATAATTTTATTATTGCTAATACATTCTTTAGCACTATTTAGTTGGAATTCCTTTGGCCCCCCAGATCTTAACGTAAATAATTACTTATGCGCTAATACAGATATTCTGTGCACAGAGAGTGGCTTACTGCTTTATGATTGGGAGGCTGATGAGTGGATAGAATACTCGTATGGCGGCTTACCGATCTGGCAAGCAATACGTCATGGAATTGATGAGATATTAGTTGTTATGGGTGCTGGTAGCTATTCAGACGGGTTGTATTCATTCAATCTGAATAGTGAAGAGTTTACAGTTATTGAATGGATGATAAATCCTAACTTTATCTATCAAACAGTTGCGGGTTATTACGTTGGTTATGAATCTGGCTTGCTCTTTTCGAATGATCTGCAAAACTGGGTTGCTGTAGATGAGTTGGCCGGATATGATTGTGTTGATATGGAAAGCTCGGCTGCTGGCCTGGTTGTCTCAACTGGAGATCTAGTTTTTCATTCCACAGATGGAGCGGCAACTTGGAGCGCAGCTGAAAATTCTCCCTTGATTACCGATATGACATTTGATCAAGCTGGGAAATTATGGGGAATCTTTCCTTCAGTCTCAAATTCATCCGGCTTATATAGCAGCAGCGATCTGGGAGAAACTTGGGATGTAGAGATGTGGAGCCTGGGAATGTCTTCAGTATATTGGGTTGGAGGAGAGATCTATCTTGCTTGGGAAGCGGATTTTGGAGAGGGCAGTGGAGTTGCCCGTTGGAATGAGACAACCAATGCTCCGGAATTTATGAATGATGGATTACCAGATACAGAAATCAATAAACTGACCACCAACGATATGGTCGATTGCTATAATTTGGTAGCCTGTACCGAAGCTGGTGCTTACATCGAATTTGAACTGCAAGTGAGCGCTGAAGAGCAAGAAATTGCTCCCCTTACCACTTTCTCAAATTACCCCAATCCCTTTGCTAAGCAGACTACCTTTAGCCTGCATCATCCCAGGCAGCAGATCGAAAACTACACTTACCAGATCTATAATATCAAAGGGGAATTAGTAGAAACTCTGGAAAATAAGCAAGCAGTTTGGCAGAGCGAAAATAGAGCATCAGGGATTTATCTGGTAAAACTTTTTGCCAACCAACAAGAAATTGCTCATAAGAAAATCAGCTTGATAAAATAAAATTCTGAGGAAAAAATAGTAAAAATAGTCTTCCCCCCTTGCTGCGGGATAGTTCTACTTTATCTTGGGAACTTTTTGAAAAAAGCGCAAGTTTTGCCTTGCTGCACACAAAGCTTCTTACTATCCAGCATTGCCTAGAACTTTCTCAGTTCATATTTTGCTCTTCAGATAACTCATCTTTTATTTCTTGCCTCTCTGTTTTACCTGAGAATCCAATAATAACTAGCTTCGCCCAGAGCGAGCATTCTGCTGAAAGCAAATTGCCCGTACCTTCAATAATTTCTCAGGATAAAACTTCGTAAGATGATGAGATTGACAAATAAGCGGTTGCCGAATTTGTTCGAATATGAAAATATAGAAAATTTCAAAAAGATAAATAACCAATAATTTAGGAGATACTATGTCTGAGAAACTCTATCTAATCGATGGAACAGCCCTGATTTACCGAGCCTATTTTGCCTTTATCAGAAATCCGCTCTACAATAGTGCAGGGCAAAATACCAGCGCCATCTTTGGCACGATCAACTCATTTATCAAGCTTCTGGAAGATTTTCAGCCGCAACATCTGGCTATCAGTTTCGATCGCAAAGGCAAAACTTTTCGGCATGAGCTCGATACCGCCTACAAAGCCAATCGCCCGCCCGCTCCGGATGATTTAATCAGTCAAGTTGCCCCGATTCAGAAATTTTTTCTTGATATTGGTTTGGAAGAGATCTCTTGCGAAGGCTACGAAGCAGATGATGTCTTGGCAACTTTGGCCGAGCAAAACAAGCAAAAATATGACGAAGTCATCATTGTCAGCGGCGACAAAGATTTTGCCCAATTGGTAGATCAGCGCGTTTCGCTCTATGATCCGGCCAAAAAGCAAAAGACCGATGCAGCTAAAGTGAAAGAAAAATACAATATCACACCGCAGCAATTTATCGATTATCTGGCGATTTGCGGCGATAGTGCCGATAATATTCCCGGAGTAAAAGGGGTGGGACCAAAAGGCGCTAGCAAGCTGCTGAACGAATATGGTGATCTGGAAAATATCTATCAGAATCTGGAAAATATCTCGGCCCAAGGTACCAAAAAAAAACTGGCAGAAAACAGAGAAAATGCCTTCCTCTCTCGTAAATTGGCCCGGATTGTTCGTGATGTGAAATTGGATAACAGTTTTGACTTCAGTTTCGATTTTTCTCAGTTGCTGAAAGGTTGTGATATCTTACAACAATATGAACTGGATTCGATCGGCAAAAGATTGGAAAAATTAGCTCAGTTCAGCAATGACAAGCAGCAGCCAAAATCTACCAAATCTACTCCCAAGCAATCTTTGCAATATGCGGAGGAATTTGATTTTTCAGCTGACGAAGCGGCAGAGGATAAATTCTTCCAAGCAATTTTGGTGGACAATGAAGCTGATTTTAGCCAACTTCTAAGCAAACTAAAATCAGTCTCAGCGGTAGCGATCGATACGGAAACAGACAATCTGGATCCGCTGCAAGCCCAGCTGGTAGGCATCTCACTCTGTTGGGATGACTCCAAGGCTTACTATCTGCCTCTGCAACATCAGATGGCAGAAAATCTCTCTCTATCTACGACTTTGCAGAAATTGGCGGAGACGCTGAAAGATAAATTACTGATCGCACATAATTTCAAATACGATTATCATGTCCTAAAACGATCAGGGTGGACGATCCAAAACCAGATATTTGATACAATGCTAGCCCATTATCTGCTGGATCCTACCTCGCGCCACAGCTTGGAGGCTTGCGCCAAAGCAGAATTTGCCTATGAGATGATTCCGATCAAAGAGGTGATCGGCAGCGGCAAAAAGCAGATCACTTTCGATCTGGTTCCCACCAGCCAGGCCTGCGCTTATGCAGCAGAAGATGCTAACCTCACCTTCAGGCTCTACGCTATCTACAGCGAAAGATTAAAAAAAATGCAGCTGAATGAACTGTTCGAAAAGATCGAATTACCTCTGATTTTCGTCCTAGCCAAAATGGAAGAAAATGGAGTTAATATCGATCAAGCTATTTTGGCAGAGCTCTCGGAAAAAAATCAGAAACGGATCGGTGAGTTAACCCAAAAAATCTATGAGATTGCCGGCAGCCAATTTAATATCAACTCCACTCAGCAACTGGGACAAGTGCTCTTTGTCGATCTCGGCATCAAAGCTATCAAGAAAACCAAAACCGGATTTTCCACCAATATGGCAGTTCTAGAAAAATTGGCCGAAGAACATGAAATAGCTCGCCTCATCATCGAATACCGTCATCTCAATAAAATGGAATCTACCTATATCAAAGCTCTGCCCGAATTGATAAATCCTGAGACCAAACGGGTACACTCCTCTTTCAACCAAACCGTTGCCAGCACCGGTCGCCTCTCTTCATCCAATCCCAACCTGCAAAATATCCCCATCAAAAGCGAGCTGGGCAAAGAGATTCGCAAAGCTTTCTGCGCCAAAGATCAAGATCATCTGATCTTAGCAGCAGATTATTCGCAGATCGAATTGCGCGTCTTGGCCATGGTCTCCGGCGATGAAAAGATGAAAAAAGCCTTTATCGAAAAACAAGATATTCACACCGAAACTGCGGCTATTATCTACAATCTACCCAAAAGTGAGATCACACCGGATCATCGCCGCTACGCCAAAGTTATCAATTTTGGACTAATGTACGGCATGG
>JAWOEN010000060.1:0-23226 GCA_046482725.1 Cloacimonadales bacterium (SeqCode) | reverse complement strand
TTTTATAGCTATTGGCGGGAGTGCAATGCACAATTTAGCCATAAGCCTTTGTAAAAAAGGATACCGGGTAACAGGTTCGGATGATGAAATTTTTGAACCCTCACGAACCAATCCCCGGTAGTTCATGGCCTGATAGCCAAATTGAAGAAAAAAATAGAGGGGAATCAGCCACAACAGATGTAAAAATTTATATTTATTCATGGACCACATCATAAGGAGTGAGATCTGTATCGCTAGCAGTAATCACAATGCGTTTGACATCGACTCCGATAGCTTCGGCAGCAATCTGTGAAAGCACTGTGTCTGAGCCTGTGCCCAGATCTGTGGCTCCCATCATTAAATTGAAAAAGCCATCATCATTAAGCTTGATCACAGCAGCTCCCATATCCAAAAGCGGAATGCCGGATCCCTGCATGGCAATGGCGTGTCCTACTGCTCGCACTTTGGTCGCAGATATCTCCTGACGCGGATATTTCTTATCCCAATCAATCAGCTCTTTACCACGAGTGATACAATAATCCAGTTTGCAGGATTGCATGATCTGAGCAATGCCTTCGCCGCCTTCTCCCATTACTTTGAAGACAGGAGAAGTTTCGCCTTCCTTGATGCAATTTTTCAATCGCAATTCGACCGGATCCATACCGAGCTTTTCAGCCAATTCACGCATGGCAGATTCCATGGCAAAATTTGCCTGAAGCGCACCGTAACCACGATAAGCACCGGCTGGGCAGCGATTTGTGTAGACTACTTTGCCTTCAAAGCGCAGGTGTTTGGCTTTGTTGTAGATCGGCAATATTTTGGAGCCGGCGACCATAAAGGTGGTGAGGGCGTGTTCACCATGAGCTCCGGTATTGGAAAGCAATTGCATATCAATTGCTTCGAGATTTCCTTCTCTATCGGCTCCCAAGCGAATATCAAAGCGCATTTCATGGCGGGTGAAAGTATTTTCTTGTACCTCTTTCCGACTATAGATGCACTTGGAAGGTTTATTGGTTTTCAGAGTTACGATGGCGCAGAAAAGATCGTTGTGTACTTGCTGCTTGGCTCCGAAACCACCACCGATTCTAGGTTTGATAACTCTGATATCGCGTAATGGCTTGTTCAGAGCTTCACCAATAATCCGGCGAGTGTGATAGGGATTTTGGGTGGAAGAGATAATATTCAATCTGTTTTGAACATCGATATAAGCTGTGGATTGATGGGTCTCCAGCGGAACTTGTTGTTGAGCATTGGTAAAATAGCGATGCTCCAAAGTAACTTCAGATTTTTTCATTTGCTCATCGACATCCCCGACGATCATAGTGTCATAATAGCTGCAGGCCACGTTGTTTTGAGCATCCAACCCCATCGGGAACATAGAGTAGATTTTTTCTTCCGGATGGATCACAGTCTCATTGCCGTAGGCTTCTTCGAAATTTAGAATTGGCTTGAAAACTTCATACTCTACTTCGATCAATTCCAGCGCTTTCTCAGCGATTTTTTCGCTGCGAGCAGCTACTATTGCAACTTCATCGCCCATATAACGCACATATTCATCCAAGATGTAGTAATCTTTGGGAGATGGTTCAGGATAGCCTTGTCCAGCTCGGGTGATTGGGATTCCCGGCACATCGTGATGAGTCAAAATCAGTTCCACTCCATTCAGAGCAGCAGCCTTGGAGACATCGATTTTTTTGATTTTGGCAAAAGCGTGTGGACTGCGCAGCAGCTTGATGATCAGGGCATCTTTGAAAGCAAAATCATTGGTGTAGGCTGGTTTCCCGGTTAATAATCCTTTTCCATCTACTTTGGGGATAGCTTGATTTACTTGTTTAAATTCCATTATTCTACTCCCATATATTTCTTGATTCCTCGCAACTGACCTTCGTAGCCGGTACAACGGCAAAGATTGCCGGCCAGGTAATGATTTATCTGGTCGATTGTAGGATTTTTCAGATCTTTTTTCATCTGATAAGTGGTGACAACCAAAGCAGGACCGCAGTAGCCACATTGATCAGCGCCTTCTTCAGTGATAAGGTTGACAATTTGCTCAGCTTCTTGGCCCAGACCTTCTACAGTCAGGATGCGATGTCCTTCCGCTCGGGCTGCCAGATAGGAGCAAGAGAGAATTGGTTTGCTATCCAATAAAACAGAGCATACGCCGCAAGCACCGGTATCACAACCTTTCTTGACGCTGTAGAGCCCGATTTCACGCAGTGCATCCAAGAGACTAGTGTCTGGGTCGATATTGATTGTATATTCCGAATTATTTACATTTAGAGTGATTTCCATTATTTCACCTCCTCTAGAGCGCGTTTGACTAAAACTTTTACAACTTGCTCTTTATAAGCTTGCGAAGATCTGATATCATCTCCATACTCCAGCTCCTCTTTCACCAATTCTGCAGCAGCCTCAATATTTTCGGCATTCAGTTCTTTTCCCAAAAGAAAGTCTTCAGCTTTCCAAGCGTGATGCGCAGCTTTGGGACGAGATCCCACCGCTATTTCTATCTTATCACCAACTTTGGAAGCAGCACAGGTCAGGGTGGGGAAGTCAGCATCAGATTTGCGTAGCATTTGATAGGAAGTTTTAGGGTTATTTTTTTTCAGAATAATCTGCTTGATAATATCTTTGTACTTTCCTTCCAAGATAAATTGGTGGAAATCCATCATTCCATGCTCTACCAGCTCTACTTGGCAATCCAAAACAGCCAAAGCCGTGATCACATCAGAAAAGCCATATCTGCCGTAGACAGAGCCGCCAATAGTAGCCACATTGCGAAATTGGATTCCGATAATATTTTTCAGCGCTTTTGCAAAGTGGTCGCCAAAATTTTTTCTGATAACCGGGTTTATCTCCAGCTCGCGCAGCGAAGTGTAGGCACCGATAAAAATTTCATCTTCGGTTTCCCGAATATAATCGATATCCAAATCTTTTAGATCGATCGCGATCTGCACGGGCTTTTTGTTCAAACGTAAAAATGTGGTGCCACCAATGATTCGAGAGCTGCTTTCCTCTTTCAAAATCTGTAAAGCCTCTTCAAAACTTTGGGGTCTGGCATAATTTTCAAATCTCATAAGTTCTCCTTGCTTATGGTTAATCTAAAAAAAAGTTCCACCAACCAATTGGTCAGTGGAACTAAATCAACTTTATTCATATTTCTTTAGCAGGTCAGTTTTGCGATTGAATTCACTGATTTTTTCATCCCATTCATTCACTTTGCTGAATTGATCTTTCCAATAGTTTTCATCATACCATTGAGCGTCCAATTCCTCTACAGATTTGCCTTGCTGTTCGATCCAGGTGAAATATTTCAGATTGTGCATCCGCTTTTTCTCATAATATGTCATCTCGATCATATTATCAGTTCCGATAGCCATCAGGTCGCGGTGATATACGACAGCAGCTTCTTCGTGTGTAAATTCACCACGATTTTCCAGCTCTTCTTTGATCCGAGATTTGTACATTTCCATTGAGTCTGTGGCAACTGTGAAGATCACCTTTTTGTTATCCATCTCATAATATTTCGCCAGCTTTATGGCTCCCATAATATTGGCAATCGAGGAGATTCCCAAAAGATCAAGCTTGTCAATAATCTCTTGTGAAACGCCTTTTTCCAGCAGGTATTTATGTCCTGTTTCAGAATTAAACAAGCGCATAATATCTATATTGGGCTGGTCATCGATAGCTGCGACCAGATCCATATTTTTGATATTATGAATCCAAGGCACATGCTTGTCGCCGATACCTTCGATGCGATGAGCACCATAGCCATTGCGAAGAAGGGTGGGGCACTGCAAAGCTTCGCCGGCACAGACTTTGAAACTGGGATATATTTCACGCAGATATTCTGCACTACCCAAAGTTCCGGCTGAGCCCTGAGTTAGGAATAATCCGGCAAAAGTATCATCTTCATTTTTTTCTTGGTTGAAAACTTCTTCCATGGCCGGGCCTGTAACTGCATAATGCCAAACTGCATTGCCGATCTCGCTAAATTGATTCAGATTTACGATAGAATCACCCCGTTCTTTCATCAGCTCTTTGGTTTTGTCGTAGATCTCCTTGACGTTACTTTCACTACCGGGAGTGGCAAAAACTTCCGCACCAACTTCGTGCAGCCAATCAAAGCGTTCCTGGCTCATCTCTTCGGGTAAGACAGCAATAGATTCGCAGCCTAGAAGATAGGAATCGTAAGCCCCACCGCGGCAGTAGTTACCGGTAGAAGGCCAGAGAGCTTTTTGAGTGGTAGGGTCAAATTCTCCTTGCACCAGCTTTTCGACCAGAGGACCAAAAGTAGCGCCAACTTTATGGGCTCCGGTTGGGAAATATTTTCCGACCAAAACCATGATTCTGGCATCTACACCCGTGATCTCTTTGGGCAATTCGATGAAATTCACTTTACCAAATCCACCACCATCAAGGCGAGGTTCGTTTTTCCAAGTCAAGCGGAAGAGATTGAGGGTATTGAGATCCCACATACCAATATTTTCCAGTTCTTGTTTGATCTTTTCCGGGATCAATTCCGGATTTCTCATCTGCTCATAAGTTGGGATGATGATATTCTTTTCTTTGCATCTCTGGATTGTGTTTGCCAGAACTTTTTGTTTATCTTTTGTCATTTTTATATTCTCCTGTTTTTTTATCTTGTTTTAAACTTCTAATCTCTTTCTCTGTTCAGTTATCATAGACTCCAGTTTTTCGGGAGCATTCAGCACTTTCTGCAAGAAAATCACAGATTCTACGACAAATGGTTTCCAGCTGGCTTGAGTGTAAGTATCATAAAGATTTTCGTCAAAAACCTTCTCTGTTACTTCGCCTTCTTCGCAGCTTACGCCGGTGATATCGGCAGGTAATGGATGCATATAGAGTGCATTATTGGTCAGTGACATCATATTTTCGTTGCATTCCCACTCTTTGTGCTCAGCATTTTCCAGCAGAGCTGATTTTTCCAAAGCTGCCAAACCGGCTGCATCGTTGGCATGCAGCAGAGGAGGTCTTTTTACCATCACTTCCATCGAAGCCCAGGATTTGGGGCAAACTACATCAGCCTCGGTAAAGGCTTCTTCCATCGAATTGGTAACGGTAAACTTTCCGCCACTAGTATCAGTCTGTTTTTGGGCCACAGCCAAAACTTCGGGCAATAATTCATATCCTTTGGGATGAGCTAAAACGACTTCAGCTCCAAAGCGAGTCATCAGCCCGATCATTCCCTGGGCAACTGAAAGTGGCTTGCCATAGCTGGGAGAATAGGCCCAAGTCATGGCAATTTTTTTGCCTTTCAGGTTTTCCAGTCCGCCAAAATAATCTTTCAATTTGGCCAGATCTGCCATCGATTGGGTAGGATGATCGATATCAGATTGTAGATTTACCAGAGTGGGACGATTGTGCAGGATTTTTTTATCAAAGCCTTCTTGCACGCTGGCAGCTACAGTTTTCATATATTTGTGTCCTTCGTGCAGGTAGATATCGTCGCGGATGCCGATTACATCAGAGAGGAAAGAGAGCATGTTGGCAGTTTCGCGCACTGTCTCTCCGTGAGCAATCTGAGATTTTCCTTCATCCAGATCGTGAACACTCAGACCCAGCGCATTGGTTGCCGAGGCAAAGCTGTAGCGGGTTCTGGTGGAATTGTCGCGGAAATTGCTGATCGCCAAGCCACTATCAAATATTTTGGTAGAGATATTTGCTTTGTGCATCTCTTTTAGGATCTCAGCTACCAAGAGGATTGCTTCCAAATCATCCTGAGATTTTTCCCAGGTGAGTAGATAATCTTTACCGAACATCTCCGGTTTTAGTTTTTTCAGTTCTTCTATTTTTTGTTTGATTATTTCCATTTTATTTCTCCTTTTTTTACCACAAATTCTCAAAATCATAAAAAATCGATTTTATCTTGTAGCTTGAATTTATCTTCGTGAAATTTCCTATTTCTGAACCTTCGTGGTTACTTTTTCATTCTAACTACTTCTATCCAGGCAGATACGAGTTTATCAGTGGTTAGTTTATTTCTTGTTCAGCTTGGCAACCAACCCTGCATAGAAAGCAGCAGCAGCGCTGAGATCTGATACGCGAGTCATTTCGTTGGGAGCATGAGCCTGATCTTCGTCTCCGGGTCCCATTCCCATACATTTGATTTCAGGATGTTTTCCCATAATGAAGACACAATTTGTGCTAAATGTCCATTTGTCGATCAGAGGCTCTTTTTCCAAGGTCTCTTTGTAAGCAGCTTCGGCGCTGGCTAACCAAGGAGATTCCGGCTCCAATTTCCAAGTGGGGAAATATTTTTCTACAGAATATTCTTTGCCAGTGTAGGCTACAGCGTCATACTGCAATACTTTCACGACAGCATCATCTACTTCGGCGCGGCGGCAGCAATCTTCCAATTCTGCGACTGCAGATTCTTTGGTTTCGCCCCAGGTAAGACGGCGATCTAATTGGATTTTGGCAAAATCGGCTACAGCACATTGGCTGGGAGAGCCGGATTCAAAGATACTGGTTGTGATCGTGCCTTTTCCCAAAAAGTCGTCATGTTGCAAACGGTCGTTGAGCTTTTCGATTTCAGTTACGATTCTTGCCATTTTGTAGATAGCGTTCACTCCGCGTTCGGGAGCTGAGCCGTGGCAAGAGATACCTTTTACTTCGATGGTCATCTCCATTCTGCCACGATGTCCACGGTAGATATTCAAGCTGGTGGGCTCGGTACTAACCACCATTTCCGGGCGAATATTGTCTTCCAAAATCATATGTTCCCAAGCAATTCCGTCGCAATCTTCTTCCATCACAGTTCCGGTGAAGAGTACAGTAAATTCTTGGTTAAGATCCAAATCTTTGATAATTTTGGCAGCGTAAACCATGCTGGCCATTCCGCCCAATTGGTCGGAAGCTCCGCGTCCAAAGACTTTTCCATCTTTTATAAATCCTTCGTGGGGAGGGAAATCCCAATTATCAAGATTACCAGGATATACTGTATCGATGTGTGCGTCAAATGCTATCAGGCGTGGGCCATGGCCGATCGTGCCGATAATACTGCCCAATCCGTCGATGCGAATTTCATCAAAACCTACTTTTTCCATTTCCGCCTTGATTACTTGGATCATATTGCCTTCTTTCATTGAGAAAGAGGGAGTTTGAATCATTTTTGCCAGAAACTCTGCAGTCTCTTTTTCATATTTTAGAGATAAATCTCTAATCTCTTTATAAATACTCATAATGTCTCCTTTCTTTGTTTTAAAACGTTTTCTTCAAATTTTGATTTTTTCTGTTTACGAAATTAGTTTATTTTCGATTAGAACGTTTTAAAGATGCAGGATAATCTACGAGATTCATAGATCTGCATCAAAGCTTTTGTCCAGGTAGTTCGCATTTTTCTCTTTCCTTTTTTCAGTTTTGAATTTCCATAAATTAATTACTTTTGAGAAGATAAGCATAATCTTCGACAACGGTAGAAATTAGTTTTGCTATTTTCTCAAAATTATTGATCTTAAATGGATTGGCAGCTTGCCAATCTGCATCAAAGCAGATCTCTTCAGTTTGTTGGTTGAGACGAATCTTGAATTTTCTGGCAGCTTGGTCGATCAGCATAAAGCCATCATTTTGGTTAGCCAGGAAATCTTCTTCGTTCCAATAGAGGTTGAATTTATCTTTATAAGGTGCACTGTCGTAAGGGCAGAATGTTTCGCAATTGCCGCATTCGTTGCAGAGTGGATCCAGATGCAAGATCTGGTTGCCATCGCGGAAAAGAGGATCATCGATGACGATCTTGACGTTGGCTCGGTTGGGACAGACTTCCACACATTTGTTGCAGACATAATTGCACTGCAAGCAGCGGCTGGCCTCTTGCGAGATCTCATCAGCAGTCTGCAATTCTTCGTAGCCGTTTGCCACCACAGCTTTGCGAGCAGCAATATCTTTAGCTCGTTTGCTCAGATCAAATTTCAGATCTTCTACAGCCAAAATCTCAGTTTTAGTCACACCTTGGCGCTGCATAATCTCTTCTGCAATCGATTTTCCATCTGCTACAGCTTGGATGATAGAATTTGGCCCACGCAGAGCGTCACCGGCGATGAAGACATTGGGCTGATTTGTTTCAAAATTAGCTGTCAGTTCCAGATCATTTTTATCCAGAAGTTGATAGTCCACCTGTTCACCGATTGCCGAGAAGATATTATCGATGGCGAAAGATTTGGTCATGCCTTCCAGGGGAATCGGGCGGCGGCGACCGGAATCATCTTTTTCACCCAATTGCATCACTTGGCAAGTCAGCAGCCCGTCAGCATATTTTATCGGGTTGAGCAATTCATAAAATTCCACCCCATCAGCCAGAGCATAAGCCAATTCTTCTTTATCGGCCGGCATCTGCTTTTTGGTACGACGATAGATGATATAAGTCTTTTCCACTCCTGGAGTACGGCTGATAGCTCGAGCTGCGTCCATCGCAGAGTTACCAGCTCCGATCACAGCAACATTTTTTCCCAGTTTCAGAGCTGTGGGATCTTGCTTGAACTCTTGCAAAAACTTGATCGCACTGCGGTTGATCTCTTCTGCTCCCGCGATCTGCATCATGCGTGAGCGCCAAGCTCCGATCGCTAAGATCACATATTGAAAACCGGAACTTTTGAGCTGCTGCAGATCAAAATCGGGGTCGACTCCCATCTGAAATTTTACTCCGGCTTGACGAATCAGATCCAGATCATTTTCGATAATCTCATCGGAAATTCTAAAGCCGGGAATGCCATATTTTACCATACCACCCAGCTCTTTTTGCTGATCCATGATAGTAACATCAAAGCCATCTTTGGCTAGGAAAAAACCAGCTGATAATCCGGCCGGACCGGCACCAATAATGGCGATTTTGGCTTCATGCTTTTGGCTGGGAATCTGCAGGGATATCTTCTGTCCATTTTCCACAGCCACTCTTTTCAGCTCACGGATCGAAAGCGGGCACTCATAATCGTTGCGCACACATTTGTACATACAGACATGATCACAAATATTGCCGGTAATCGTAGCCAAAGGATTTTTGGAGATTATTAGTTCATACGCTTCTTGCCAGCGTTTTTCTTCGATCAGCCTGATATATTCCGGTACATCTTGCAGCACAGGGCAAGCCGCTTTACAGGGTGCGATAAAGCAATCGGTTAGTGGCAATTTTTCTTTTAGGAAAAGATCATCGCTAAATTTGCTTTCACGGAAATTTTCAGGATCGTGCAGAGCAGAATCAGCCAATTTATCCAACAGCTTCAAATCTATTTTGTCCAATATATAATCTGAGAGAATGGGATCCAGTTCTTCTGCCATCTGCTGAAGTTTGGCATAGCCGCCAGGTTTTAGAATGTCGGTAGCCAAAGTGATGGGACGGATTCCACATTTGTAGATTTCAGCAATATTAAAGTAGTTTGCTCCACCTGAGTAAGATATTTTTAATTTAGCGTCAAATTCGTGGGAGAGCTTTTGGGCCAGATTGATGGTGAGCGGATAGAGGGTGCGTCCGCTCATATACATTTCATCCCCGGGCAGTAGTTCGCGCTGGTTCACTACCGGCAGTGTGTTGGAAAGTTTTACTCCAAAAGTCAGGTTTTCTTCATCAGCAATTTTTAGAAGTTTGTGCAGCATCTCTACAGCATCATCATATTGCAGATCGTGGGTAAAGCTCTCTTTTTTGAGAGGGATATCGCTGAAGCCCATGGCATCGAATGTTTGGCGTACAAAATCATAACCATGCAGAGTAGGGTTTAGTTTCACGAAAGTGTGAACCTTTTTTTCCTGCATCAGATAAGAGGCGATAGATTCTTGCTCTTCGGGCGGGCAACCGTGCATAGTGGAGAGAGTGACAGACTTGGAAATCTTAGCGGGGATTGCCATAATATCGGCTTTGGTAACATTTTCAAAAAGATCGATGTTCTCTAGAAGCGCAGTTTGGCATTCTTGGAAAATCTCAGTTTTAGTGGCATCTTTCAGGCCTTCGATAAAATTATCAATTTTGGGTTTTTTGATTCCGGCCAGGTCGTAGCCAACGCTCATATTGAAAATAAAATTGGTGCCGGCATTGTTCGAGATTCCCAAAGATTTATTGAGGATATGCAGCAGGAACCAAGCTTTCACATATTCGTCAAAAGCTTGCGGCACGGTGAGCTCGGTACTCCATTCAGTATTGTAGCCTTCATCTTCAGCATCGATGCAAGGCTTGCCCACATCCAGCGTATCCATTATCTGCACAGTCTTCAGCTCGAAAAAACGAGAGCCGGTAAGATAAGCTGCTACGATATTTTGAGCTACTTGCGTATTGGGACCGGCAGCCGGTCCGATCGGGGTTTCACATTTTTCGCCAAAGAGGGAAAAAGTAGAAGCGGTTTCTTTGAAATAAAATTTCTCACGCGGGATATCAAAAATAGAATTACTAGCTTTCAGCTCGCTGGAAATCCATTTTAGCATTTGAGGAAAGGGAAGCGGAATCATTATATCACTCATAGTTTATTCTCCTAAATTTTTTTTGCAGCAAAAGTGCTTTCTTTTTTACTCTAAATTGGTTGTCCTGCTTAGTATCTGCCTTTATTTGATTCAAAGCGCCGAAACATAGCCTGGGAAATTTCGGTGGCACGGGCAAAATAGTCCTGATACAAATCTTTGGTTAGATGATAATCGTCTAGAAGCAGCTCATCTGCTTTCAGCACATATTGGCAGCGAGATTCGCTGATGCCAAAAATGAGATGACCCAAAAATTGGTCAGTGTCAAAGGGGGTTGCCGGTTGATAATCAAAGATTGCCAGATCGGCTTTCTCACCTTGGCTCAGACCCAAAGGCAAACCCAGTGCTTGTTTGATCTTGAAATTATTGAGGAAAAGTGCATTCATTTCAGGATAACCCAGATCGCAGTTTTTATTGAGATATTTGGTGAAAATCATAGAGTTTTTCATAGCTTTCAGCGGACTGGAATGCATGCCATCAGTCCCGACAGTAGTTTTCAGATCAGCCGCCACAAATTCTGAAATATTGCCCACATTCAAGCCATTATTCAGATTGGAGTCGACAGCTTGAGCGATGAAGATATTACGTTTTTTCAAGATCTCCAAATCTTGGGGAGTGAGGTTACTGCAGTGAATCAGTAGCGAATTATCTCGCAATAAAGCAAATTTATCAAAGCGTTCGATCAGGCCCATGCCATATTTTTCTTGGCACTGAAGACCATCGATTTCGCCCTCGGCCACATGTACGTGAATGGGGAAATCAGCAGTTTTGTCGGCAATCTGTTGCAGACTATCTTCGCTAAGCGTGAAGGAAGCGTGCAGTCCGATCATGCCTTGGATATCTTTGCCTTTTTGAGCTGTGGCAAAGCGAATATTTTCGGCTAAAGATTTTTGGAAAAATTCTGTTCCGTTCCGATCGGAAAGCTCGAAAGCTAAGGTACCGCTCATCTTGTAGGCGGCAAAAACTTCTGCCATATCAGAGAGGGCATTTTCAGTATAGCCGGAAATATGATGATCGAAAATAGTGGTAACACCTTGTGAAATTGCATCTTGCATAGCGATAGCGGTAGAGAGGATCATATCCTCTTTTTGTAGAGAATGATCGAGTGTCCACCAGAGGTTTTTCAGGTTTCCCATAAAATCTTTGAAAGGTACTTCGCAGGGAACTCCTTTGGAAAGGGTAGAGTAGATGTGATGATGTGCGTTTGTGAGGGCGGGCATGATAATTTTGTTGGTCGCGTCGATAGTTTTATCAGCTAAGTCAAAAGGTTTTTCGTAGTGGATAATCCCATCTTTTACATAGATATCTTGTTGGGAAACAATGGTCGTATCATCTTTGGGTAAAACGACATAGCCACCTTGAATAAGATAATTCATAGAATGCTCCTTGGTTATTTCTAGTTTAAAATAATTATGTTTCACCTGTTTAAAATCGTTTAGAAATAGATTAAGTCGCGCCGTTCGTTTAGAGGAAACAAATTTCGGTTTTAATCCCAATCGTGTCAAATTAAAAAAAATGCGTAAAAATATCAGCTTGTTCTACTATCTTTTTCGAGCTAAAATATGTGATCCGAGAATTTTGAGGCACTGAGCTTAGAGCTGAAAGCGGATCAGATAATGGGCAGAGCTTGATTTTTCCAAGCTGATTTCACCACCGATTTGTTCTACCAACATCTGGATCATCTGGGTACCAAAACTATTTTTCCCAGTACCATCTGATAGATCTGTCAAGTTGCCGCCATCAGCATAAGTTATCGTGATCTCAGCGCCATTTTGCTTGGCAGTAACTGTGATTTTTCCCCGAGCTTGGCCGCTGAAAGCATATTTCAGCGAGTTGGTAATCAGCTCATTAAAGATAATGCCCAAGGAAGCTAAGATATTCTCTGTTAGATGGATAGAATCTATTTGCAGATCTGTTTCCAGCTGAATTATATTATCGAAAACTTTGACAATATCTTTGATCAACGCAGGCAGGAAATCATCTAAATTCAAGCTAACTTTTTTCTCGTTGCGGTAGAGAATGTCATAAAGCGTTGTCATGCTCTGCACGCGGGCAGCAGCATCTTGCAAGATATGGCGGCAGGCCAAATTATCCTGAATTTGGGCTTGCAGATTGAGCATGCTTTGGATAATGCTCATATTGTTTTTTACTCTGTGATGAGTTTCTTTCAAGATGATTTTTTTCTTGGATAATAATTTTTTTACTTTATCTTCTGCCTCGATTCTACTGCTGATATCGATGGCGTAGGCAAAAATTACCGCTTTACCAAAATAACTACCGCGAGCAACATTTACCAATTTGGGGAAAACTTGGCCTAAACTGTTTTTGGCCCAGAACTCAAATTGCTGCGGTTCTCCGTTGAATGCTTTTTGCAGGCAAGATTTTACATGTTGTAGATCATTTTTATCAGGGGCTGAAATTACCTTGGGGGTTTTTCCCAATAACATCTCTTTGGGATAGCCATAAAGATCGACAGCTGCTTGATTCAGGTTCAAGAATTTCCCCTCTTCATCCTGAATGTAAATAGCAATATTGGAGCTGTCGAATATGTTTTGGAAAGAGGTGATGCTTTCTTCTTTCGCCTTTTCAGCTTGGCGGTTTTCCAAAAGTAATGCAACTTGGCGCACATAAATCTCTATTTGCTCGTGAGCTGAGAATTTCTCATCAGCAGCCATGAAAAAGAGCAAAGAACCCAAGATATTGCTTCCGATAGATATTTTTGCAACTACTACATCTCCCAGCTGAAAAGTTTTTTCAATAATCTTTGAGACTGCTTTTGTGCTTATATTCAGATTGAGCTCGGAGAGCGAAGCGTAAATAACAAAATCATGCTGCTGCATCTTAGCATGGATTTCGGGATCAAAGGGCCACTTTTTTTTCTGGGGATCAAATCCCAAAATCTTTGCCACTCGTTTGACATCTTGATTCCTGCCCGAAATGGCATAAGTGCGGAAAAAACTCTTATCTTCATTGTATAAACTCAAAACGGCATATTTTGCTTTAGATATTTCTAGAACGTTTTGAGTGATTTTGCAATAGTCAATTTCAGTTTGGTGTCCCGAGAGGAAGTCTTCGGAAAATGAGAGTAATTTATGTTGATATTGCATCACCTCCTCTATCTTTTTCATAGCTTTCACGTGGCGGCTATTATCGTGCAAAGTATCCATAATATACTGGGGGTTTCCCGCTTGATCAGAGAGCAGTTTAAAATTTATCTCTGCATCAAAAGTGGTGCTGTCTTTTTTTAAGATTTTGGTTTGGATATTGGAAAGAGAGCCGGTTTGCAGCAAAGTTTGTGAGAGAATTTGGAATTTGGCATGTTCGGACTTTGGCAGAAGAGAGAAAACATTTTTCCCCAATAGCTCTTTTTTATCAGAATAGCCCAGCATCTCAGCTTTGCGATTGTTGAGGAAAATCATTTCGCCCTGCAAAGTTTGCAGGCAGATTCCATCATTGGAAGATTCTATCAGGCTGCGAAATTTTTCTTCGCTTTCGCGTAGTAGCTGCGCTTGCTTTTTGATGGCTTTCTTTGAGGCATGAAGTTGCAAAGCCATCTTGATAGAAGCCAGCATTACCAGATCGCCAGAGCTTTTTACTATATAGCCATAAGAGGTTAAGCCTTCGGTCTTTTGCACAATTTCCGGCTCAGTGTGAGATGATAAAAATATCAGCGGCAGATCATGTCGAGCCAGAATAATCTCAGCAGCTTCTGTGCCTTGCATTTTGCCTTGTAGATTTATATCCATCAAGATCAGATCAATCTCAGACATAGTATCAGCTTTTTCTACAGCTGCTGCTCCGGAAGAGACTATGATAACTTCATAGCCCTGATCATTCAAAGTCATTTTTTCGCTGAGCGCAATCATTAGCTCATCTTCTACCAGTAAAATGGTTTTGCTGCTTTTCATCAAGCCTCTCCTAAGACTAGGAATTATCCTATCAAGTTTAGAAATTTTCCGTTTGCTAATTTAGTAAAAAAGTCATAATCTAAAAAAAAATCAAAATACTAATCAAAAAACAGGATTTTATTTTTAGAGGTCAAGTAATAAAATAGAGAGGCAAGCTTCACAAAAAAAAATAGCAGACGAAAAAAAATCTCGCCTGCTATTAGTTAGATAAATCTAAATAATTAACTATTTATCTTTATTAGGATCCGGTAAAACCAGATTGGCAATGATAGCTGTCAGACCACCGGTAGAAACTGGTGAACCGAATATTTTTTGCACTACATCAGGGGTTTTACTTAAGACATCAGGAACCAACATTACACCCAAGCCCAAGCCGAAAGAAAGCGCCATAATCATCATGGCACGACGATCGATCTTATGCGAGGCAATAATCTTGATACCAGCTGCTGCTACAGTACCAAACATCACGAGGGTAGCTCCGCCCAAAACCGGTTTGGGCATTTGTTGAAAGACTCCACCAATGATGGGGAATAATCCCAGGACAACCAAGAAAGCTGCAATATACATTCCCACATAACGACTGGCTACACCAGTCAGCTGGATTACTCCGTTATTCTGGCTGAAAGTAGTGTTGGGGAAAGTATTGAAAGTAGCAGCCAGAGCTGAGTTCACACCGTCACCCAAGACACCACCTTTGATTCTTTTGATATAGAGATCGCCTTCGATAGGCTCGCGTGATACCATCGAAGTAGCTGTGAGGTCACCGATCGATTCGATCGCTGTGATTACATAGATAAGAGCGATGGGGATGAAAGAAGCCCAGTGAAAACTGAAACCGTATTTGAAAGGAATAGGAATGCTAACATAAGGCAAACTTGTGAGATTGCTGAAATTTACTTGTCCCAAGAAGATAGCAATAACATATCCGATCAACAATCCGATCACGATCGAGCTCATGCGGAGGAATTGATTTTTGCTGCGATTGAAAATAACGATTATTACCAAAACCAAAAAGCCCAAGCCCAAATTGCTAAGGGTACCGAATAATTCCGGTTTGTTATCCAAAAGCCACTGGCCGCCAGCCATATCTGTAATTCCCACTTTTACCAAGCTCAAACCAATAGTAGTCACAACCACACCAGTTACAGTGGGAGTAATTACTCTTTTGAGCAGATGTAAAAACCGGCTGAGGAACATTTCGATAAAGGCACCAACAAAACAGATACCAAAAATCGTGGCCAGAATTTCGTCAGGTCCGCCTCCGGCATTTTTAACCATGAAGCCGGCAGATAGGATAGCACCCAAAAAGGCGAAACTGGTGCCTTGGATACTGAGCAATCCCGAGCCGATGGGGCCAATGCGTTTGATCTGGATAAAGGTAGCTACTCCCGAAACAATCAGCGACATGCTAATCAGGTAGGGAATCTCTGCTCCCAAACCCAAGACACCACCGATGATGAGGGTGGGGGTAATGATGCCGACAAAGATTGCCAACAGATGCTGCAGAGCTGCAAAAACTGCATCTCGCACTGGGGGCTTGTCTTCCAGACCGTAGATGATCTCGATCTGGTCTGAAAGATCGTCAAAAGTCTTTTGACTTTTTCCCAATTTCAGATCACTCGATTCTTCTTTAGGCTGAGAATTTGTTTGATCATTTTTTTTCATTAATAACTCTCCTTAATTGCTTAAAACATTCACACCTTTTCCTGATGATGAAAATACCTGGTACACCTGAGTATGAAAGAACAGGTTGAACCTTATTGCGGTTTAGATTTTTTTTATTGCTCACATTCAAAACCTGCTAACCCCGACTTTCGCGGAAATATGCTTCACCCAAGGCTTTGGGCAGATTTGAACGTTTACCTTTTAGAGAAATGAAAAGCAGAAACAAGATGGTGAAAACATAAGGTGTGCTTTTCAATAATACGATCGGAAAATTTAGATTAAATTTTTGCAGATTCAGTCCCAGCTGAGTCAGCCCGCCAAAAAGGTAGGCACCTCCGTAAGCTATCATGGGGTTCCAATTGGAAAAAATTACCAAAGCGATCGTTATCCAGCCCCGACCACTGGTCATGCCTTCGACCCAAAGCCTGGAATAGGCTACTGAAAGATAGGCGCCACTGAGACCGACAAAGATTCCGCCCACGATAGTGGCGATATATCTTACCTTGATTACGTGGATGCCCATGATCTCGCAGGAGAGAGGCTCTTCACCACTTGCTTTCAGAGCGAGTCCCCATCTGGTTTTGGTAAGAACATACCACACGATAAAAGGTAGGATAAATGCTATATAAACGATAATATTGTGCTGAAATAGTATCTCTCCCAAAATCGGGATCTTGCTCAGCCCTGGAACCAGGATAGGGTCAAAAGAATTTTTGAGGGTTTTCCCCACCAAATTGATTCCGAAAAAAGCGCTGGTACCCTGACCGAACATGGTCAGAGCCAAACCGGAGACTACTTGATTTGCTCGCATCGTGATGGTCATAAAGGCATGAACCAAGCCCATCAAACCACCGATAAGGCCGGCCGAGAGCATTCCCAGATAGAGGCTGCCGCTATGATATGCCACAAAATATCCAAAGAAAGCACCCATTAGCATCATGCCTTCCACTCCCAGATTTAATATGCCTGAACGCTCTGTGATTATTTCGCCGATCGTAGCGTATAAGATGATGGTTCCACTGGCAATGGCGGCAAATAAGATGGTTACCAAATCAGTCATTTATTTGCTCCTCTTGATTAGTTTAATTTTATAATTTTTAAAAAGCTCACTGCCCAAGATGGCAAACAGAATCAGGGATTGTATCACCACACCCACGGCAGCAGGCAGGCGCATAGCGATCTGCAAAGAATCTGCACCTTTCAGCAACACGCTGAGAAAGAAGGCAAAAAGCACAATAATGAAAGGATTGGAGCGAGCTAACCAAGCCACAATGATACCGGTGTAGCCATAGCCGGGAGAAATCTGTTGATGTAGCTTGTATTCCACGCCGGTAACCTGAACCATTCCGGCCAGACCAGCTAGAGCACCACTGCAGAGAAAAACAAAAAACATCATTTTCTTGATATTGATACCGGCATATTTAGCTGCCAGTAAACTAGAGCCAGTCAGGCGCAATCTGTATCCTGTTTTGGTATGGTTGATGATAAAATAAATTAGCACCACCAAGATCAAGGCAATTACCAAGCCCAAATGAACTCGGCCCAGACCAATTTTGGGCAAGCGAGCTTGGATGGGAAATTCGGGAGTATAGGGAAATTTATCTTTGCCTTTCCAGGGACCGAAGAGGAAATAATCGGCAATATTGATGGCGACATAGTTGAGCAGTAGGGTCGAGATCACTTCGTTCATCTTGAATTTAATTTTCAAAAGAGCCGGGATAGCAGCCCAGATGGCTCCGCCCAAAGCGCCCAAAACAAAGAGTACCAAGAGCATAATTGGTGTAGGCAAGATCGGTCCGTGCATTACATAGGCAGTGCTCATGATTGCGCCAAAATAGAGTTGCCCTTCGGCTCCGATATTCCAAATCTTACTATTTAGTGCTACTGCCACGGCCAATCCGGTGAAGATGAGGGGGATAGATTTTAGTAAGGTTTCGCTAAAGCCATAGACAGAGCCAAAAGCGCTGGAGAGTACTTTGGCAAAAGCCAGAAAGGGATTCACTCCATTCAAAGCGATGAAAATCCCGGATAAAATCAAAGCAGAAGCGATCGCAGCCAATGTAATCAGCAGCTCCTGATTGCTGGTTACTCGTTCTCGTTGTTCCAATTTCAATCTATACATCTGCCATCTCCTGCGCTGCCGATTCTGCACTGTGACCACTCATCATCAGGCCGATCTCTTCCAGAGAATATTCTCCATTCTTGAAAAGCCCGGCAAATTTTCCTTCATACATCACGCCGATCCGATCGGATAAACCAAAGATCTCATCAAAATCTCCTGAGATCAGGATTATTGCTTTGCCGCGCTTACGCAAGGCCAGAAGCGCTTTACGAACAAATTCGGTAGCGCCTACATCCAGTCCCCGCGTAGGATAAACACAGATATAAAGGTCACAATCTCGTTCCATTTCGCGGCCGATAATCAGTTTTTGCAGATTGCCGCCAGAGAGTAATAAGCTGGGAAGGTTGAGCCCGGGATGGGAGATATTGTATTTTTCAATAATAGTTTCGGCATAGGATTTTAGTTTTTTATTATCGAGTAAGACACCTTTCTGAAATTTGGGATGCCGGTAGACTTTCATCACCAGGTTTTCCCAAACATTGCGGTTTCCGGCTACACCCACATTGATGCGATCCCCCGGGATATAGCTGATACCTGTGTCGATTTTTTGTTGGGGATTAAATTTTGTGACATCTTTATTTTTAAAATAAATTTTACCGCGTACTACTTCGCGATTGCCGGTAAGGGCATCACATAGCTCTATTTGACCATTACCGGTTACACCGGCAATTCCCAATATTTCACCTCCGGCTACTTCAAAAGAGAGGTCATTGACTGCCAAGATACCTTTATCGGAATTGACAAAGAGATTTTTCACTGTGGCAATTTGGGGGATTTTTTTGGTATTGGGACGAGCAAAAGTAAGCTCATTTTCTTTGCCCATCATCATGGTGGCAAGTTTGCGAGCGGTGGTCTTATCTTTTTCCACCGTCGCTATTTTATCACCTTTGCGCAGCACTGTGATAGTATCGGCGATCTGGAAAACTTCAGCCATTTTGTGGGTGATGAAGATTATCCCTTTGCCGGTGGCAGCAATTTTTTTGAGGATTTCCATCAAATTATCTGCTTCCTGCTTGGTGAGGACAGTAGTTGGTTCATCCACGATTAGCACGTCTACTTCTCGCACCAGCATCTTGAGGATTTCCACTTTTTGGCGTACTCCGATCGGCAATTCATCTACCAGTGCCTCTAGGTCGACCTGAAAATTAAATTGATCCATATAGCTCTTGATTAGCTTGCGCTTCTGAGCCAGATTGAGAATAAAAGAGTTGTCAGGATGCCCCAAAATGAGGTTTTCCAAAACTGTGAGGTTGCCCACCAGACTGAAGCGTTGATGAACCATGCCGATTCCGACCTGCAGAGCTTTGCCGGGAAAATCAAAGCTGATTTTTTTGCCTCGATGATAGATCTCACCGGAATCGGGATAATAAACCCCTGTCAGCATATTCATCAAAGTGGTTTTACCCGCGCCGTTTTCTCCCAATAGAGCATGGATCTCGCCTGCCTGTAGAGTGAAATCGATCTTCTTATTTACGCGTGTACCAAAAAAGGATTTGCTAATATCCTTCATTTGAACCAAAGGCTTGTTTTTATCTGGCAATTTCTGCTCCCTAATATTTTATACCGTTAAATAAAAAAGCGAGGCTGCCGGGCAACCTCGCTTGCAAGCAAGATACTATTTGGGCAATTGCCCTTTTACGCCTTTCACGAACCAATCAAAGCTCAGCATTTCTGCATCAGTCATTTTCACAGCTTCTTCCACGCGAAGTTTTCCTTCTTGATCGTAGAGCGGGCCTTCAAAAATCTGATCATTTTCCAGCATCGCTTTTTCAGCTGTTGCTACATAATCGCGCACTTCCTGAGGTACATCTGCATGGTAAGGAGACAAGCCGGCTATGCCAGTGCTAAGATCCCACCATACTGGGTCATTAGTCCAGGTTCCGTTATGAACTTTGGTGGCGACATCTTTGTAATATACGCCCCAGTGCCAAACTGCAGAGGTCAGATGAGCGTTGGGAGCAAACATGCTCATATCGCTATCGTAGCCGACAGAATAGACGCCGGCAGCTTCAGCTGCTTCTTGTGGGCCTGCACTGTCTGCGCCCTGAGTAATTACATCACAGCCATCAGCTATCATGGTATTGGCAGCTTCTTTTTCATGAACCGGATCAAACCAAGAATTTGTCCATAATACATGAACAGTAGCATCAGGGTTTACCGACTGAGCACCTAGAGCATAAGCATTTATCAAGCGAACAACTTCGGGAATGGGGAAGGGAGCAACATAACCAAGTTTATTGGTTTTGGTCATTCTGCCGGCAACGATACCAGCTAAATATTTGGCCTGGTACATTCTACCCATATAGTTTGTCATATTGGGGGCAGTTTTGTAGCCAGTTGCATGCAGGAAAGTTACGTCAGGATAGTTTTCAGCTACTTCCAAAGTAGGATCCATATAGCCAAAAGAAGTTGTGAAGATAATATTACAGCCGGATTCGGCCATTTCAGTAATAACACGAGTAGCTTCTGCGCCTTCCGGTACATTTTCTACATAAACAGATTCTTCTACGAAATCTAATTTTTCCATTTCCAAACGACCATCATCATGAGCTTTTGTCCAACCTGCATCACCGACCGGACCTACATAGACAAAACCAGCCTTGATAGTATCGCCTTTGTCTGCAGTGCCGCCACAGCCAGCTACAACTAAAATCGCAGCTATCGTAAATAAAAAGTAAAATAGTTTTTTCATCAAATCTCCCAATATTGTTAAAAAAAAAGATTAACACAGATAGTAAAAACAACCATTTTTTCGACATTTTTAGCAATACGCAAATCATCTTTATAATTACTGAAATTCTAAAAAAAAATAAAGCTTACTAAAAAAGCAAGTCAGCCAAAATGATGTCAAGAAATTAAAAAAATGTGCAGATGCTCCTCTTTGATCGTGACCTAGAGCCTGATTGGAGAACAAGTGCACTTAGAAATAGCACTTATTTAATAGTGTAAATATTTTCAGGATAGAAGCTTATGAGCTGTGTAAAGCTTCTCTGTTTATCAGATAAGGAAGGTTGATATTACTTTTTTTTCAACGATCTAAAAAATCGAGAGATCAGTATAGGCAGTGAATTGCTCTAAAAATTTCATACCGACCAGAGAATTTCCATATTTGGTCAATTCAGGATGCCAGACAGAGATGGTAAATTTTCCGGGGCAGATTGCTACAATGCCACCACCCACGCCGCTTTTACCAGGCAAGCCTACCCGATAGGCAAAATCTCCGCTTTCGTCATAAAGACCGCAAAGCATCAAAATTGCATTGATGCGCTTGGCTTGACTCAACGATAAAATCTGCTTCTGGTTGGGCAGAGATTTACCGCCATTGGCCAGACAGATAGTCGCTTTGGCCAGATCATGGCAGCTCATTTCGATCGAGCATTGCGAGTAGTAAACATCTAGCAAATGATCAATCTCGTTCTCGATGTTTCCAAAGCTTTTCATCAGATTGGCCAAAGCAGCATTGCGAAAACCGGTTTCCCGCTCGGAAGCAGCAACTTTATAGTTAAAATAGATATCGTCATTTTCTGTCAGCTCGCGGATAAAGGAGAGCAATTCTCTTTTGGGTTTGGCATTTTGACTAAGCAATAGGTCACTGACTACCAGCGCGCCCGCATTGATAAAAGGATTGCGAGGGAAACCTTTTTCATGTTCCAATTGGATGAGAGAATTGAAAGGATTACCTGAAGGCTCTTTGCCCACTCTTTTCCAGAGATCATCCCCGATTTGGGAAAAAACCATAATCAGCGAGAAAATCTTGCTAATACTTTGGATGGAAAAACTGGTTTGATAATCTCCAAAATTAGTCTCCGAACCATCCACATTTACCAACGAAACTCCAAACTGATCCGGATCTACGTTTCGCAATTCCGGAATGTATTCGGCAACTTTTCCCTTTCCAAAAAAAGGTTTCATCTCGGCTGCAATCTGTTCAAATAATTTTTGTTCCATCATCATCTCCTTGGGGCGTGAAAGAATTTTTGCAGCTTACTTCTGTCAAACTCAAAAAAAAATTACAATCTCTACTCTGATAAAGCATAAAAGAATGGTACCAGCATCTGTTTAGCCTAACATCACACTTCAGTCTGGTGCCAGACAAAACTCCGGCTAGGATATAACCGTTTCAACGCTTTATGAAATGAATTATCCGATATGTATAAGCAACCCCAAAAAATCGTACACCACAAACTTACTTTATGCCTTGCTGCTCGTTGCAGATTTAGAAATAGTTCATCTCAATCGAGATCTGCTCAGAGATATCGTTTGTGCTTATTTCTGCATCAGAAAAACGGGGGCGTCCTTTGCGAAAAAAATTATTGGATAGTCCGATACCTTCGGTGGGTTTGGGAAAAGGGAAAATTCTGAAATCCATTTTACCGTTTTGATTAGCATCATGAATTATCTGCAAAGCCAGAGAATTTATCTTCGCCGGTAGCTGCAGAGATAAGGAATGCGTTGCACTGAACTCTTTGATCTTGATTTCCTGATCGGGTAGATTATCGTTCCAGCTGCTTTCGTCATAAAAAATCCTGACGATCAACTCGCCCTTTTCTGCTAGATCAATTTGGGAGATTTCTACTGTGGCGCTCAGCTGATTATCTTGATTATCAGATTTACCATCAGTGGCCAAGAGGCTAAATGCCCAGCATCCTAAGCTTAGTAAGATCAGCAATTTCTTCATAATCCTATCTCCTTGCTTGCAATTCTTTTTTTAGCTGCAGTACGGCCAATTCTTTGGCTTTGGCTTCTACTTCGACTGTAATTTCCAGATTTTGCCAGATCTTGGGAAAATCGGTCAGCGCTATATAATCATGATGGGGGCGGCAAGCGCCATCTCCCCAACCATGTTTGGGAGATGATATGTGCATCAAAGGTTCACGGTTCCAGGTGCTAAGCGCAGCTTGGGTGGCAGCTTCCAGACTGAGCTCATCCGGCAGGCAACGATGATGATGCACATCGTAAACGAGCGGGATCTGCAATTTGTGGCATAATGGTAGCAGCTCCGAGGGCGAGTAAGTGATATCGTCATTTTCTATACTCAGCAGTTTACGCGCTTGCCCCGATAGCCGCTGCGCAGCAGCGGCAAAGCGTTTC
>JAWOEN010000206.1:0-10098 GCA_046482725.1 Cloacimonadales bacterium (SeqCode) | reverse complement strand
AAGATCAATATCTTGTTCTTTTAATGATTTCACCGATTTTTTTAGCATGTCTTGGGCAAGATTGCCCATCTTCACCACTCTTTTCTTTAATTCATCTAATTCATTGTGAAATTGTTCAACCATTCCTTCCATTCTCTCCTAAATTTTTTATCCAAATCTTCCAGTAATATATTTTTCCGTGAGTTCTTCTTGTGGATTTTCAAATATTTGTTTTGTTTCTCCAAATTCAATGAGTTCACCAAGATACATATATGCAGTGTAATCACTCACCCTTGCAGCCTGTTGCATGTTATGAGTTACAATGACTACAGTATAATCTTTTACCAATATTCTCATCAGTTCTTCTATTTTTGCTGTGGCAATTGGATCAAGTGCACTGCAGGGTTCATCCATGAGGATGATATCTGGTTCAATGGAAAGTGCTCGTGCGATACATAATCGTTGTTGTTGCCCTCCAGATAGACCCATTGCTGATGCTTCCATTCGATCATGAACTTCTTCCCAGATAAACGCATCTTTTAAACATTGCTGAACGATTTTATCAAGTTTCTTTTTCTTTTTTATCCCATGAATCCTTGGTGCATAAGCTATGTTTTCATAGATACTTTTTGGAAATGGGTTTGGTTTTTGAAAGACCATGCCAACTCTTTTCCGTAATTCCACAACATCATGTTTTTTTTGGTACACATCGTCATCATCAAGAAGGATTTTTCCTTCTATATGGCATTTATCTATGATATCATTCATCCGGTTCATACATCGAAGAAGTGTTGATTTCCCACATCCGGATGGACCAATAATAGCAGTAATTTTATTTTCATATACTGGCATATTCACTTTTTTTAATGCTTGTTTTGTATCATACCAGAGATCAAGGTCTTTTACTTGCATTTTTAATGATGTTTTTTCGCTCATGTTTTGATCCTCTTAATAAATTAGAATTCCACTCTATATTTTTCCCGCAGTATTATCGCAATTGCATTAAGCCCTAGAACTATAGCAAGCAATAAAAATGCTGTTGCCCAAGCGTTTTGTTCTACTTCATATGCGCCAATATAGTAGATTAATTGAAGTAAATGATAGGGAAGTGCTTGAAATGGTGCAAATAAATTTGGAACCATTGGTGCTCCGATAAATACTGCACCAAGAAAGAGAATTGGTGCAGTTTCTCCTGCAGCTCTTCCGAGACCGAGAACACCACCAGTGATAATTCCAGGGAGTGCTGGAGGAATCACTATTCTTTTAATCGTCTGCCATTTCGATGCGCCAAGCGCATAACTTCCTTCTCGTATACTATTGGGAACTGAAAGGATTGCTTCTTCCGAAGTTCGTATAATAATTGGTAATGTCAAAAACGTCAATACAAGTATTCCATTCAATAAACAAAAACCAAAGATTGATACAAGTAATGCATAAGCAAATAATCCAAAAACGATAGAGGGGATTCCTTGTAATATATCAACTGTTATTCTAATAATTCTTACAATTATTCCGCCTTTAGCATATTCAGTTAGATACACCGCAGCACCTATTCCAAGTGGTAATGTAAATGCACCGACTCCGATGATCAGACTTATCGTACCAATGATATTTTTAACTATACCTCCTTCTGCACCATGCCGGCTAACATCTTCTGTGAGAAATTCCCAGTTAATACCTGTTGCACCATTAATTAAGATTGTACTAACGATGATAAAAAGAGGGTATAATACGAGTATTACGGATAAAAGGAGGATAAAATATGCAGAGTATTGTTTTGATTTTCTTCCGAAATCATAGAGGAATTTAAAACTATAATTAACACTAAGGATTCCAATAACCATTAAAAAGATTGATACGATTAAAAATTTTAGTAATGCTGCACTTATTTCATAGGAACGAAGATCATAAGATGGTGGAAGAGCAGGTAGATAATAGGTGGAAAGAATTAAAATTATTGAAAAAATAATCATTGATATTAATTTTAGGCGAATTTGTGATTTTATAAATGCGTATATACTTTGAATGAGTATTAATGTGGTAATGATGATGAGTAGGAGTTGTAGTAATCCATCGCCAATATAAACATTAAATATGGTTGAGGCGAATCCAATTAAAAACAATAGTAATGAATAAATGATTGTTATTGAAGCTAAAACATTTTTAGGTGTAAACTTTTCTTTATCAGTTACCGTTTCTCCAAAGCTAACAAGTTGATTTTTTATAGTAGACCATTCCATCTAATATTTAGCCTCCCTTATATTTTTTCTCAACTCGTTCTTTTAAAATATTTGAGGTAACACTCATTGTTCCAACAATGATAAATAAAATCACACCACAAGCAAATAATGAGTAGGTCTGAATTCCAGTTGCTTCACCCATTTCAAGAGCGATGATGGATGTAAGTGTTGATCCGGATTCAAAGATATCAAAAGGAGGCGTGGGTATTTGCATGATGTTACCAACAACTAATGAAACAGCCATAGTTTCTCCTATAGCCCTCCCCATTCCCATTATGATAGCTGCAGAGACCCCAGAAATAGCAGTAGGAAATGTTATTTTTTTTATGGTCTCCCATTTTGTTGCACCAAGAGCAAGAGATGCTTCTTTTAACTCCCTGGGAACTGCTTTTAATGCATCATCCGAGATACTTATGATTATTGGAAGTGCCATTATTCCAAGGACAAGAGATCCTGCAAAAAGAGAGATTCCTTTTAACAAATCAAAGGTTGGTTGTAAGTATTGAACTAGAAGCGTAGCACCAAGAAAACCATAGACAATCGATGGTATTCCAGCTAAGAGTTCAATGACCGGTTTTAAAATTGTTCGAATATGAAATGGTGCAATCTCAGATAAAAAAATTCCTACAAGGCACCAAAACCACAGCCTGATAATATTTTTCGCGTCCCATAATATTGGGAGTTTTCAGATTATTTATAACTTTTTGATACAGATCTTGAGACATTTTTTTTTAATCACCTTTCTTCAAAAAATCGCTGACGCCAGACCAGCGTCAGCAGTTGATAGATTTTTATTCTTCGCTCTCTTCTTTCATATATACTTTTTTGGCAACCAAACTGTAGATGACTGGCACTACAAACAAGGTAAAGAAAGTAGCCGATAGCAAACCGCCGATTACGGTCAATGCCATAGGAGATTTCAGTTCAGAGCCCTCTTGGCTACTCAGCGCCATCGGCAGCATACCCAAAACTGTGGTGCTGGTTGTGATCAAGACTGGGCGCAAACGATCTTGTGCTGCTTGCACGATCGCCTCAAATTTTGCCATACCATCGATGCGCAATTGGTTCATATGATCTACCAGCACGATGCCATTATTGACTACGATTCCCGAAAGCACGATCGCCCCAACAAAACTGGCAATCGAGAGGGTGGTGCCGGTGATTCCCAAGATTACTAAGACGCCGATGAAACCCAGAGGAATGGTAAACATCACGATAAAGGGTTGGCGCAGAGATTCGAACTGGGAAGCCATGACAATATAGACCAAAAATATTGCCAAAAGCAGCGCCAGAGTAAGTGTTTGAAAGCCTTCTTGCATATCTTTGTAAGATCCGCTAAACTCCACAAAATAATCAGCCGGCATCTGCTTGATAATAGCGGAAGTAGCAGCTTTCACCTCGCCTACTACTCCGCCCAAATCTTGCGTACCACTGATATTGGCTGTGATAAAGACTTTTCTAGTTTGATGCTCGTGACTAATACTGCGCGGTCCGATCGATTTTTCCAGATGCGCTATTTGGTTCAGTGGCACTGTAAAGCCCAAAGGTGAGGAGATGGGAAGCTGCATAATATCATCAAAACTATTGCGGCTCTCTTCATCCAAAATCACTCTGATATCGATCTCTTTTCCCGAAGAACGAAAAATCCCTGCCAATGATCCGATCGTAGAGGTGGAGATAGCATTGGCAATCTGAGCCGAGGTTAAGCCATAATCAAAAGCTCGATCTTTATCGATGATAATATGAGTCTCTGGTTTTCCCACCTTCAGTGAATTTACCACATCAGAGACATTTTCCACCTTCTGCAATTCTCGCTCGATCTGATTGGCGTAGATGCGCAATTGCTCCAGATCATCACCGAAAATATTGATCTCCAAAGGTTTGGAACTGCCGCCGCCCATCATCTCTTCCCGCGTCAGAAAGCTCAATTCCGCTCCTGCGATTTCCGGGATACGAGCCCGAATATAATCTTGAATCTCTTCATAATCCAGATCACGATCCTTGATCTGTTTGAGCCGCCCGAAAATCTGAGCTTCATTTACACCCTGCGGATTGGTAGGATCAGCCTGAGCTTGGGCATCATCCATCGGGCCTACCAATGCCATCACATTCATCACAGCATCCAATTCCAAAAAATATTTTTCCAATTGACTAACAATTTGATCTGTCTCATCCAAAGTTGTTCCTACCGGCATTTTGACATTTAAGGTAAGAAAGGGGATGTCCTGAGCTGGCATAAATTCGGTTCCGATAATGGGAATCAAGGCAAAAGAAGCTAGAAATAAAATGACAACAAGAGCAAGAGTTTTGCCCCGGTTGTGCAGAGCTATCACTAAGATCTTCTTGTAACGTTGCTGAAAATTTCGAAATTTGTTCACTCTAGGCTGCGCAGATTGATTATTTTTGCGAAACAAGATCGAAGCCAAAGCCGGCACAATGGTCAGGGAAACAAACAGGCTGGCAAAGAGCGAAAATGAGACTGTCAACGTGAGGCCGCGCACCAAAATGCCGGTGATACCTTCGGCAAAAAGCATGGGAAAAAATACGGCAATCGTGGTGAGGGTGGAAGCAGTGATTGCCATCGCTACCTGGCTGGTTCCATCAATGGCAGCTTGTCGGCGCGATTTTCCCAGCTCGACATGACGATAAATATTTTCGATCACAACGATGGAATTATCCACCAACATGCCCACTCCCAAAGCTAGACCGCCAATTGTCATGATATTCAAAGTAAAATCAGCGATATAGATCGGCACAAAAGTGGCAATCACCGAGATGGGAATAGCCAGGGAGATCGCCAAAGTGGGACGCCAATTCCTGAGAAAGAGAAACATGATAGCGATAGCTAAAAGTCCACCTACTAACAGGTTGGAAGCTGCGCCCTCGGTTACTTTGGAGATAGGCAAGCCCATATCCATGATTTCGTGAAAATTGATTTTTTCGCCGAAATCTGCCTCGATCTCAGAGATTTTGGCTTTTACCTCAGCACTTACTGTCAGTGTATTGGTGCCGGATTCTTTGGAGATCATCATCATGGCAGTGGGCTGGCGATTGGTTCTGATGCGATAGCGAGTAGCGCGAAAGCCATCTTTTACCGTTGCAATATCTTTTAAGTAAATTTTTTGGCCCGAAGCTGTAAGTTTGATGGGCAGATCAGCTATTTCTTGCAGTGAATTGTATTGAGCAATCGTGCGCAGCAGATATTCATCTTTGCCTTCGGTGATATGTCCGGCCGCTTTGTTCAGGTTGCCCATTGCCACCACCTGCAGGATCTCATCGATGCTCAGGTTAAAATATTCCAATTTGGCCTTATCGATGATGATCTGCTTCTCTAGCTCTTCTCCGCCCATCACCATCACACTGGCTACGCCCGGCATAATCTTCAGTTTATTGGTAATCTGCTCATCCAAAATCTCTCGCAATTCATAGCTGCCATAATCGCCGGTGATGCCATACATCAAGATCGGCATCTGCGAAAGATTGAATTTCATCACCAGCGGACGTGAAACATCTTCCGGCAGATAACTGGCAATCTGATCTATCATATCACGCAGATCTTGCGCGGCAAAATCCAAATTGGAATCCCAATCAAATTCCACCGAAATCATCGAAACATTTTCCGAACTCTCCGAAGTGATATTTTTGATGCCTTTGACCGCTGCTATGGCAGATTCGATCGGTTTGGTGACAGATTCTTCCACATCGAATGAGCTCGCTCCGGGATAAGTGGTGATAATACTGATAACCGGGTAATTCATATCGGGGAAAATCTCCAAACCCAAATTACTAAAAGCCAAAGCTCCCACAATGATTATCAGCAAAGTAAGCATCAGGATGGTGATTCTTCTATGCACAGAAAATTCTGCTATTTTCATAATTTTTACCTCTATTTCACGATCTCTACTGCATCGCCGGCTCGCAAACCAATATTACCCACAGTTACGACCATCTCAGATTTTTCAACTCCGGAAATTACCTGATATTCTTTTTCATTACTCAGACCCAAGCTTACAGTACGCTCTAGCACTTTGCCCGCTTTTATCACAAAGATTTTCTTCTGGTCCAGCACTGCGGTGCGTGGTACTACCAAGGCAGATTTCTCACTTTCCAAAATAAGCCGCGTGCGCACAAATTGATTGTGCTTGAGATTTTTTACCTGTTTCAAACGCAAGCCTACTTCCACAGTCCCGCTCATCATATCTGCTTCCGGAGCCACATAAGCTACTTCTGCCTCAGAGAGATAGCTCTCATCATCAGCAAAGATCTGAGCCGACATGCCAGGTACTACCCGGCTAGCAGCGGACTGAGAAAGCTGCAACAACACCAGCATCTCTTCATAATTGATGATCCTGATAAAATAGGGCTGCTGCATGGAAGAAAAGATCTCGCCCACCTGAGCATTAACGCCACTAATTGTCCCGGAAATCGGTGCCCTAATTTCTGTGTTTTCTCTTAGATTTTCCAGAGACTTTTGCATCGATAAATAAGCGGATTCTACCTCTTCGAAGCTCTGCTGATCGATCGATCCGCTGCTGTGTAATTGTTGCATGCGTTGATAGTTTTTTTGCAAGTTCTGAAATTGAATTTCCAACTGCTGTAATTGGTTATCATCCAATCTAGCCAAAAGTTCTCCCTGCTCTACTTGTTCGCCTATCTTTACTAAAATTTCTTCGACTCGAGCTGAGATCAGAGGCACTATATTTACCGATTTTTTCGCATCCAGTTTGCCGCTATAATTTAGATAGGAATGAATCTCCTGCTGCTGCACCGGCACTGCCTGCACTTCTCTCACCGCTCTCTGGTCAGATCTTTCTACCACTGTCTCTTCTGGACTGCCACAGCCCAAAATTGTCAGCATCATGATAAATAAAACTAAGAATTTCCGCATCTATCCTCCTATCTATTGCTCCATTTTTTTATCTCATATTGGGAAATGATAAAATCATAACTAGCGCCGATCAGCTCCATCTCACCTGCTCTGAGCATGGTTTCAGCATCTTTCAGCTCTGCTCCGGAAATCATGCCTTGCTCGTATAGATCGCTAATCAGGTTATAGTTTTTCAGTACCAAATCTAGATTTTGCTGATTTTTCTTCACCTTCTGCGCCAAAGAATAATGTTGCATACTACTATTTTTGGCAGCTAAGAAAAGATCCTTTTTTTGCTGTTGCAAGCGTTGGCTATTTTCTAGATACTGGGCTTGGGAACTGCGATAGTTGCTATAATTGCTGCCACTAGTCCAAAGCGGTATCGAGATCAAGGCAGCCAAGCTCCAGCTTTCATCGCCCTGCAGATCAAATTTATCATCATTTTCGATCTGATAATTATACTGCAAATTGAGGCTGGGCAAAAATTCGCTCTTGCTGAAATCATGCTGTTTGGCAGCCAGCTTTGCCGAAATCTTGACTATCTGCAACAGAGGGTTTGCCTGCTTCACCTCTTGCAAATGATTATCTACAAAATCTGCTTGTTCTGCTTTCAGCAGCTCTTGCCAAGGCTTTTCGCTCTCTAGATCAATTGTCTGTGGCAAATTTTCTGCTTCAGCGCCTGTTATGTTTAGCCAATTGTCGCGGGCGATCTCACTCTGATTCTGCAGATCTTGCAACTCTATCTGCGCTTGAGATAATTCCAATTGCCAGCGTAAAACTTCATTTTCCAAAACCATGCCAGCTGCATATTTATCTTCCGCTGTCTGCAGATGTGCTGCTAAAGCTGCCAAATTCAGAGCTTGCACTTGCTGATACTCTTCTAATTTGAGATAAGCAAAATGGGCTGCTGCCACTTGCTGCCTTAGCTCATTTTTGGCATGCTGAAACTCCAGCTCTGCCAGTTGCTGCTGCAGCTTGCTGAGCTGATAACCCAGCCACAGCTTGCCTCCATTAAAAATAGGCTGAGTGACTACCAAATTATTCTGAAAACTTGTCTCGTAAATATTTCCTGAGAGACCGGCAGAAAAGGGGATATAATCGCCGGTAGGCAGATGACTGCTTCCATCCAAAACCGGGATCTGAAATGTTTGGTTAGCTGCTTGGTAACTATCAGAATCTATCCTGACGATCTGAGAATTGAAATCTAATTTGGGCAAAAAATTGCTGAAAGCATTGTACTTGCTCCAACGAGCAGCTTCCAAAGATTGAGCTTGCGCGGCCAAAGTAGCATTGTGCGAGATTGCCAAATCCAAAGCCTCTTCCAGATCAATCCGTTCTGCCTGTAAAAGATTAACCCCGACAATTATGACTAAGATTGCAAATATTTTCTTCATTTATCCTCCGTCTCTGCTTTAGAAATCTTCTGCCAAAAACTTTCTGAAAGTTTTAGCGCTCTTCTCTCCAGGTCATTTTGATTATTCAAAATACTCAGCACCAGCGAACCTTCAAAAAGTGCCAAAAGTTCATAACTGGTCTGCTCATTATCAATATCCAAGCGCACCAAATTTTGGCTTTTTGCCGCTTGCAAAAGCTGCATACTTTTAGCTTTGAGCTGATCATAAAATCCCGAGATCTGCTCTTTGAGCTCGCTGAAATGTTCGATGCCATCCATGATCAGCAGATAATAATTGTATTCTGATAAACCTTCCATTCCCGAGATTTCTGCTAACTGATTTTTTACTTGAGGCAAAATGCCGAAATATTTTTTTAGAAAATTTCGTAAGTCTAGCTCATCGGCAAAAAGCTCGTCCATCCACAATCTCAATTGCTGCAAAAAAAGCTCCAAACAGCCCCAGAAAAGTTCATCTTTGTTTTTGAAGTGATGATACAAGCCACCTTTGGAGATCTGCGAATGCTCGCAGATATTGCTGATGGAAGCTTTTTCATAACCTTTTTGCAAAAATTCATTGAGGGCGTATTGCAAGATTTTTTCTCGATTATCCATTTCACCTCCCGTGTCGTACCGACCGTTCGGTTTATTTATGAAAAAGATTATTTCTGCGTCAAGCAGAAAATGGCAACAAAATTTGGTAGGATATTTTCTTTACAAATCCGGCTGCTTTATGACTCTGCCTGTAGAAATATTTTAGGAGAGATCTATGCAACTGAAAGTGTGGTATAATACGAAGCGAGATGCCAGCGCCTCGCAGGTAAAAGCAGATTTTGAATTTTTGCAACAACAGGGAGTATCGGGAGTAAATTTTCAGTTCACGCCGCAAACGATTGCAGCGATCTTGCCTTTTACCTCAGAGCTGGAATTACAAATCTGGCGGATTATGCTCTGCAATTATTCAGCTGAGATCAAGCTTCAGCATCCCGATTGGTATATGGTGAGCCGCACCGGACAAAGCAGCTGCGATTTTCCACCTTATGTCAGCTACTACAGTTGGCTCTGCCCCAACCAACCTGCAGTGGTAGAATACTTGCTAAAAGAGGTTGAACAACTTTGCGGGTACTCCGAGATTTCGGCTATCCATCTGGATTATATCAGATATCCCGATGTGATCCTGCCGCCCGCTATCCAGCCGCAATATGGTTTGCAGCAACATAGTGAAGCAGCCGAATATGATTTTTGCTACTGTCGCAGTTGCCGCCAAAAATTTATGGAAATCAGCGGAAAAGATCCACTCCAGCTACAGAATCCGCAAAACAATTTAGCCTGGCTACAATTTCGTTATGACAGCATCAATAATCTGGTAGAGCTGCTACAGCAAAAGATTTCCAGCTTTGGTAAAAAGACTACAGCAGCCGTTTTCCCTTCTCCGCTTTTGGCGCGCAGTTTGGTACGGCAGGATTGGCAAAATTGGGATTTGGCAGAATATTATCTCATGCTCTATCATAATTTTTATCAGCAAAATGCAGATTGGATCGGAAAAATTTGCCGATTTGACCGAGCTCTTATTGCTAGCAAGAGTAAGATTTTCGCTGGGATTTTCCTGCCGGCGATTCCGC
>JAWOEN010000196.1:0-2900 GCA_046482725.1 Cloacimonadales bacterium (SeqCode) | reverse complement strand
CTCCCAACGAGGTCATCTCTTTGCAAGATGTGGATGATTCGGTCAAATTATTGGCGGAATTTGTACGCTTGATCGATGATGAGACAAGCTTTATCCCCACTATCTAATAAAAAACAGCTAATCTATTCTACAGGTCAATCAATCTGGTTGGCCTGTTTTTTTGCGTCGATAAACTAATAAGAAAAAGCAAGGATAGAATTGTTCTCAAGAAAATACTTTACACCACTCATCTGGTGATGTTTTTCGGATTCAAGAAAAAATAATTGAGGTTTCTATGATAGAAGTAAAAAATATTACCAAAATCTTTTCCCAAAAAAATGGCGAAGATTTGCTGGCAGTCAACAACGTCTCATTTGTTGCCCACAAGGGTGAGATCGTGGTTTTGTTGGGTGTGAACGGAGCTGGCAAAACTACCACCATGCGACTGCTTTCCACTGTTTTGCAGCCCAATAGCGGCTCGGCAATTATCGAAGGCTTTGATGTGAGACGAGATGCACAAAAAGTCAGAGCTAATCTGGGCTTTCTTTCCGGCGATACTGGGCTTTACGGTCGACTTACCGCTCGCGAAATTATTACCTATTTCGGCAGACTTTACGATGTGGATGATTCCACTATTAAATCCCGTTTACAGAATTTGGCAGAACTTTTGGATATGCAGGACTTTTTGGATAAGAAGATAGATATGCTCTCTACCGGCATGAAACAAAAAGTTTCGATCGCTCGCTCGATCATTCACGATCCGCCGGTGATGATCTTTGATGAGCCTACCAGCGGATTGGATATTCTCACTGCCAAAAATATAATTGATTTTATCCATAAATGCCGAGATGATGGCAAGTGTGTGCTCTTTTCCACTCATATCATGCGGGAAGCAGAAAGAATTGCCGACAAAATTGTGATGATCCATCAGGGCAGAGTTTTGGCAGAAGGCAGTTGGCAAGATTTACAAGAGCAAACTTCTCAACGCGATTTGGATGATATTTTTATACATTTTGTAGAAGCGCAAAAATTAGACGAGGTTAGTAGCGATGAATCTTAAGAAAGTATTTACCATTTATAAAAAAGAGATGCTGGATATTTTGCGCGATAAGCGGACTGTAGTTTCGGCCATAGTTGTTCCCATCATCCTCTATCCTCTGATTATGATCGGGGTTTCTTCTATCATGAGTCGCCAAGAGCAAAAATTGGAAGATCAATCTGCCACCATTTATGTAGATAATCAGATCCAAGATATGATCTCAGGCAAAATCACTCAGAATTTGGGCGAGCTAAAAAATATCGAGGTGATGAACGAAACTGGCGATCCGCGCCAACTATTGGATGAAGGCTTTATCAAGGCAATTGTCACCTTAAGCGATAGTATTTCAGCTGGCGGTTTTCAGGTGATTAAGGCTCAGATATCTTACAACGCTTCCAATGAAAAATCTGCCAGTGTCTATCGGCAATTGGAGCAAAAGATCTTGCAGCTGAAAGATGAAATCGTGGGCGATCGCTTGACAGAGATCGACGTGAATACTGAGATCTTGCAGGCGGTAGATGTGATCAAAGACAATGTCGATCCGCCCGAGCAGATGTTTGGATTTTTTATCGGCAAGATTTTGCCCTATCTACTGATAATGCTAACTATCAGTGGGGGAGCTGTGGTGGCTTCCGATCTGGTCGCCGGCGAAAAAGAGCGCGGCACGCTGGAAACTATCTTGGTAAGTGCTGCTCATCGCAATGAACTGGTTTTCGGGAAATATCTCACCATCATCACTATCTCATTTATCACGGTATTTCTAAATCTTTTCAGCATGTATATCTCGATTCAGCACATGATGTCGCAAACCGGGGTGCAATTGCAAGAGATCAATCTACCGCTGGGAAATTTTGCTTTGGTGCTGGTGGCGATGCTGCCGCTGATCACACTTTTCGCAGCTATTTTGCTTTCGATGAGTACTTTTAGCCGCAATATCAAAGAAGCTCAAAGCTATCAAATGCCGCTGATGTTGGTGGGAATGATGGCTGCTATGATCAGCATTTTCCCCGCAATCGAACTGAATGTGGGCATGGCGTTGATTCCTATTGTCAATATTGCCCTGCTGTTCAAAGATATCATGATGAACAATTTTAGTCTCTATCATTTCCTCATCGTGGTCGGCTCCACTTTGGTTTTGGATGTGGTGGCGATAATCTATTCGGTAAAGCTCTTTAACAACGAATCTGTCCTCTTTCGCACCGGCGAAGAGAAATCCTTGAAATTTTGGGGCAAAGGTAAAAAAGATATCTTTTCCGAACAGTTTATGGCAATTTTCTTTGTCGCAGTTTTGCTGATCTTCTATTATATTGGCTCGCGCTGGCAGATGCGGGATCTGGCCTCTGGTTTGATTCGAACCCAATTGATCATTATTGCACTGCCGGTATTCTTGGTGCTGAAAATATCTAAAACAGATCTGAAGCAAACTTTACGACTTCACCAGACAGATCTCAGAAATTATCTTATCCCCCTATTAGCAGCCATTCCTTTGATAATCTTGGTTTCGCTGATTACTCAGCTGACAAATTATATCTATCCCATTCCCGAAAGTTATTTGGAAGCGATGGAAAATCTGGTAAAAATGAGTGATTTTAGCCTGTGGAAAAGTTTGCTAATCATAGCACTCTTGCCGGGAATTTGTGAAGAGATTCTGTTTCGGGGCTTTCTCATCAATGGCTTTACCAAGAGAGGTTTTTGGTCGGCTGTGATTATTTCAGCAATCTTGTTTGCAATTATTCATCTGGATCCTTTCCGCTTTTTGCCGGTAACTGTTTTGGGAATCTGGTTGGGATATCTGGCTCTGAAAACAAATTCACTGTTTGTGCCGATCTTGGCGCATACTGCCAATAATGCTATTGCCGTATTGCTTAGCCGTGGGCATCTG
>JAWOEN010000187.1:0-2574 GCA_046482725.1 Cloacimonadales bacterium (SeqCode) | reverse complement strand
GTCAGCATTGAAATGTCCGTCATTGATACGGCCAAAGAATACTTCTTGTGCGTTCCCATTGTCATCAGGAAAAGGCGGAGTTCCATCTTGGTTCAGTGGTGGATCTACCGGAAAAGCACCATCTGCAAGTACAGTAGTCCATTCGCCTTCACCATAGTTCTCATTGTAGATGATAAAGAATTCATCTGAGGAATTATAGCCTACATAAGCCAATTTACCATCTGTCTTAGAAACAGCCATAGCTTTGAAAGGTCTGGTGTCAGGATTACCAGCATTCCAGTTATCAAAGGTTTCGATAGTTTGATATGTCCATTCCAGTTCGGATTGAGCCAAGATATCGTTACCATCAAAATCAGCATAAGCCAACATTACGTTTTCAGCAGGATTGCCCTCAGGACCGTGACCCACAGAGTTATTGGCAGTTACATAAATTCTACGTTTTCCTTCTACAGGAGAAGGTCCGATATAGTTATAAGGCCAGATAAATTCATCATCAGCATAGGGAGATGGGATATCTGCACTGATTGTGATAAAAGGATCTCTCCAATAACCTGCACCCTGAACGTGGTACATGTCATAAGTTGTAACTACTTCCAAACCAGCTTGATCAGGATCAACATCAACATGCCAGCTCACAAAAGGATCGTCTGTCACAGGGTCAACATCGATTCCGGGATATCCTTCAAAGATGTTGTCTGTGCCAATAGTGAAAGTAGATGAATTTCCGCCAGCTTCGATGAAAGAGTAATATACTCTTCTGTTTACAGCTGCTGTTTCTTGTGCGTGGAAAGCTGCATAAGCATTTCCGTCACTGAGAATACGCAGAGGCAAGCTACAGTAGCTACCTGGCATATAATCATAGAATGAAGTAGCCAAACTGGTTGGCGCGATTTCAAATTCATACTCGGGCACATCGCGTTCTCTCTGTGCATTGGGGACCATACCCCTGTGGTTTTCTAATGCAGTTTTCGTTTCAGATTGAATCATAAAATCGTTATTCGCGATCAATGATCCAGCCAAAGCAATTACTAGCATAAATAATACTAATTTTTTCATTTCTTCCTCCTTGTTTACGGCCTTTTAAGAATTTTTTTTAAAAAACCTGATACTATTTACTATTTCTTATTACCGCTATTTCTTTTTAGAAAGCAAACTTCAAAGAAATACGGTGAGGTGATTTCAGAAAACTTTCTGAAAGATCACCCATATTTGTATAAGCATAATCTAGATCAACGATCGCAAATGTAGTGGGGATTTTCAAACCAAATCCAGCGGAAAAACTAGCTGCATCCAGCCCAAATTGATTTCCAGCTCTCAGTTTGAAGGTGCTAATCTGATATTCGAAACCAAGATTGTAGGTCTCCATTCTATCTACATTGTTGTCCAATTGCAGAGAACCCACCAAAGAGTGTTGGTCTGTTCTGATAATATCAGCCGCCACACCCAGTGAAAAATTCATGGGCAATTTGAAAGGCACTTCAGCACCGTCTTCATCGATCAAACCATCGCCATCATTATCGATCAGATCAAACGGATCTTCATCATATTGGCCATCACCATCATTGTCTATCTCGTATTGCAGGTCAGGACCAAAGTTTCTCAGCGACATGCCGATGGTAAAATTGTTCCAACCTGTATTGTATAAAGATCCAATGTCTACAGATACTCCATTCACCGAATATTCGTCAAGATTTTCTCTCAGATATTTTGCAGTAAGACCAAAACTAAATTTATCAGTATACTCATTGGCATAGGATAAACCTAGAGATAGGTTACTATTGGTGAACTGTTCTCCGGTAGGATCTTCGAAAGATTCTTCCGTATATACATCCATCCAATCCATCCAGAGATATCCGGCAGAGAGGGCAAAAGTACCGACAGAAGTTACACGGGAGGCTGCCATATATTCATATCTGATATCTGCAACCCACTCAGTGTGGGAAAATAGAAATTGATCTTGAGAACTTAGTGCTAATCCTGCCGGGTTCCAATAGACTGATGAAATATCGTTGGTAACTGCAGTATAGGCTTCAGCCATTCCGATAGCTCGGGCATCGATCCCGAGCTTCAGAAATTGTAAGCCTGCAGTTCCGGTTTTAGCAAAAGTTTCAGCCTGCAGTAAACCGGGTGTCATCATCAGGATAAACAGCAATATGCTAATGTATTTTTTCATTTTTTACCCCTTATTTGATTATCACAAATTTGCCGACTTTTTTATTGTCGTCTTCATCGATTACAGAAAACAGATAAACGCCGGGTGCGATGATTTGATTATTTCTGGACAGCAGATCCCAAGAAGCCATACCGCTGGCCTTGATGCCATGCTGCGCAGCTTTACTGACAGAGATGATATCTTCTTCAGCAGCACCGTTGTGCTCGATGGTATCTACCAAATCGCCGGCTAATGTAAAGACCTTGATGGTGCATTTCTCGGGCAGATTCACAAACCAAAGTCTGCGGCTCTTATCACCTTTATCATCGTTTTCACGGCGTCCGTCAAATTTACTTTTCCCAACATAAGGATTTGGTACTACATGTATGTCATCCATATTATCCCGGGCTAATGTTCCTGGG
>JAWOEN010000179.1:0-10307 GCA_046482725.1 Cloacimonadales bacterium (SeqCode) | reverse complement strand
ACCAGTTCATCACCATAGATCAGATCGATATCGGAAAAGACAGAAGATAAATTGATGCTGTTGTCAGATGTATCTTCGTCAAAACTGAAATCCAGCAGTGGATTAACTACCTGCGGTGCATCATTGATATTGATCACTTCTATCTGGAAGCTTTGCTCAGTAGCAGGAGCAGCTATTCCATCACTTACTTGCAGAGTAATATCATAAATACCGACATCCTCATTTTGCGGTGTACCAATCAAGGTAGCTGTTCTATCTCCGTTATCGGTGAGTGTGAGCCAGGCAGGAAGTGCCCCAGCTGTAATAGTCAGAGCATCATCGGTGGGATCAATATCATCAGTGATGATTTGATAATTATATTCAGCATCTTGTTCTATTTCAGTGATCGGTTCAGAGACAAAAATTGGCGCATCATTGACGTTGGCTACATCGATGGTAAATGTTTGCGAGATGGGCGAATCTACCGTAAAAGGATCATAAACAATTAATTCTACATTATTTATACCCACATGCTGATTGAGGGGAGTTCCGCTCAGCAGGGCTGTACCATCTCCATTATCAGTAAGATTCAGCCAATCAGGCAAGGTAATAAAATCAAAAGTAAGTTCACTGCCATCCTCATCCTCAGCTGTGAGATTATAGTTGTATACTTCATCTTCTGTCGCATTTTCCAGTGGAGTGGAGGTGAAGACAGGAGGTATATTGCTGATCTGGAAGGTTATATATCGGGTAATCTCGGCGCGGGTATCAAGATCGTTAATAATCAGTTCGAAAGTTTCATAACCCTCTTCGCCCGGATTGGCTGTATAGATAAAATTATCGAGGTAATCATTGATAGTTGCCAATCTACCCGCCAATGTCACATTGTCGGTGCCATTATTGGAAACAAAGCGACCGCTTCGTGGGAAATCCACAGTTCCTTTACTAGAAAGAATATTTACGACCATTTGACTACTGCCGGCATCAATGTCTGATACCTCGATCGCATCAACCGAGCTAAAATTGTAAACAAACGGATCGCTGAGAGGTACTGTAATAGTTACTTCATCATCAATAAGATTGCCTTCTACCCAGAGTTCAGGTGCATCGTTTACATTTATTACTTCGATGGCAGCAGAATCATATTCCTCACTAAAAGCAGTGTTGCCACCATTTTCGCTAGTATCAACAAATTGCCCCGAGCTGTATTGAGACATATCCCAAGCTCTAAATCTGAGGTTTGCAGTTCCAAAATAATCTGCAGCAGGCACAAATCGCAAGAGCGTAGCTGCAGCATTTTCCAGCTCACCGTTCAAGAGCAGGCTGCTGCTAACCAGATCTACATAAGAATCTGTTACAGAGGTAATATTCTGAAAGCTACTACCTCCATCTATACTATACTGCCAGATACCATTGCTATTGTCGACTCCGATGATAGCAATAGCTTGGTGTGCTTCTTCCAGATTGATGTCCGTAATTGATTCCGGAGTGAGAATATCGCCTACCAAAGTACCAGCGCTGTCAAAATCATCTTCCATAATAGCTTCCAGATTATGATCAATCGCACTGTTTAGAACCGGAGCATGATTGCGCAGCATTACTTCAACCAGGATATTACGAATAACGTCTTCTCCCCCTCCGATACCTGATTTTCCCTGATCATTTAGTCTGACCGAGATAGTTTCTGTTCCAAAAAATTGTGAGTCTGCTGTGTAGGTGAAATTATTCAGAAGCTGATTCATCAAGGAAATATTTGTGACTAAAGTTACATTATTGCTATTGTTGCCGGAGATGAAGCGTTCCTCTTCAGCAGTGGGAAAATTGATGATTCCATTTTCAGCATTAAATTCTATAATCAGCTGATTTCCGCCGATATCAGGATCGCTAACAGAAAAGTTTGCACTATCCAAATTGTGGGTGACGCCCTCATAGATAGCTTCTGGGAAGTCAAAATTATCAGTTATCTCGATTTGATTTTGGTAGAAAACAGGATCATCATTGACTGCTGAAACCGTGATCGAAGCAAAATCAGATTCAAGGCTGAATATTTCACTGTCAGGGTCAGTAGTATCGGCACTATCGCCAGCGCTACCATCTATTTCATTCCAGGCAACAAACTCAAAAGTAGCATTACCATCAATGTTGGGTAGGTCAGCATTCTGATCAGGATAGCCGGCTTTTGGTAGAAAGCGAATTTTATTGGTAAATTCGTTTGTCGCCGTGCCACTCAACAGCACTGCATTTTCCGGAAAGCTAATAAAGCTCTCGGTTTCAGCACTAAAATTTTGCCAATTGTTACCATTATCCAAGGAATATTGCCATACTCCATTACTATTATCAACGGCAGTAACAGCAATAGAATTGGTGCTGCCCAGTGGATCTTCGATAGATCCTTCGACGATAATTGCCTCAATGTTGTCACCGCTAATTTCTGCGGCATCCTCAAGAATTGTGTTAAGTTGTGGTTCAAATGATTGATCCAAAATCGGTCTTGCCAGCAAGTTTGTAGCTGAAAAAATCAGCACAAAAGTGAAAACAAGAAAACTAATCATTTTTCTCTTTTTCATAAACTAACCCCTTTATGTTTTGTTTTTTAGGTTTTACATAAAATAAATATTTAACAAATCTGTTGTAACTTGGTTTATTGTCAAGGTTTGCGAATATTTTTTGTTGAAAAAAAAGGTTGTATATATTCTACTCAAATAAATATCTGTAGCGCAGAATGAAAAGATAATATTTTTTAAAGTTTTTGGAAGAATTAGATTTAGCAATATGTTTAATTGTAATAAGATAGGTCATTATTGAGCTAAGAAAGCTTTGTGTTAACAAATTGGGGTTAGAAAATAATTGTTTCAAAAATAGCCAAACAGAAATATTAGAAAAAAAATCTGTTTGGCTGATTTATGATAATTTATGAGATGGCTTTTTCGATCAGATTATAAAAAACATGCAGTCGATAATCTGCATCTGAGCGTAAATCACTAATTGGGGTAATCTCTTTTTGGATAATATTTTTCAGCTCAGTGTGATCAATTTGGTCGATTTTCTGACCACGAAGAAAATCTTCAGTCAGCGGCAAGCGTCGGGCGTATTCGTTCAAGCTACCGGCAGCCAAGCGGATCTCTTTGATGATTGAATTTTCTTTGCTGATCAAGGCTGCTAAGCTTACCTTGGCAATGGTCAAGGTTTTGCGAGCTCCCACTTTTTGATAAAATGTTTTCGCATTTTCCTGAGCTGACTTTTTGATAACAACTGCCTTGATAATTTCACCATTTTTCAGAGCATTTTTTTTATATCCGGAATAGAAATCTTGCAGTGCTATGGTTCTTTCTCCAGCTTTGCTAGTCAAGATCAGCTCTGTCTCCAGCACTAAAAGCAGTGGCATGATATCGGCGGTGGGGGAGCCATTGGCAATATTGCCGCCAATAGTAGCAGTAGTTTGCAGCAGAGGAGAGGCAAAATTTTGCAAATTATCTGACAGCAGGGGGAAATGGGCTTTTACTAATTTTGACGACAGTAGGTCTTGGAAAGTCGTAAGTGCTCTAAAGACGATTGTATCATCTGTCTCGATCTCTCCTTGAAGTTCTGCCAAGTGATTGATATAGATAATATCGGCAGAAGGTGGGATCATGCGATGTTTGATCTGCACGTTGATATCGGTGCCACCAGCCAGAAGATAGTATTTATCTGGCAGAGAGTTGGCTATTTCGAAAAGCTCAGGCAGATTTTGTGGTTTGAAAAAATTCATAGATTCCTCCTATTTAGCTTTGCCAGCGTTTTTTCTGTGGCAAGCCAGCATCACAGCTTCGAAGATTTTTTGATATCCTGTACAGCGGCAGATATTGCCCGAGAGTGCTGTTTTTATCTTTTCCAGATCAGCTGCACCATCAGTTTGCAGATAGTAATAGGCCGAGACCAAAAATCCTGGAAAGCAGAATCCACACTGCACCGCGTTGGTTTCGTCAAAGCATTCGATCAGCAATTTTCCATCTGCTTTTTCAGAGATGCCTTCTGCTGTTAAGACTTCCTTGCCTTCGGCATGCACAGCATTGGCAATGCAGCTGGTGATCGGCTTACCGTCCAAAAGAATTGTGCAAGCCCCACATTCTCCTTCGCCACAACCTTCTTTTGAGCCCAGCAAAAGAAAGTCTTCTCGCAAGACATCAAGCAATCTCTTCAGTGGATCTACATCTATACTCACTTCTTTGTTGTTTAATACAAAATTTATTTCCATGTTTTCCTCCTCAAGGGCAGTATTTTCTAGATTGAAGATCTGCTCCTTGTAAAAAATTATTATCTATTTCTTCTGCATTGCTGCAAAGATTCGTTCCGGGATCAGGGGATATTCATCGATGAATAGAGAGCTGGCAAAATGAAAAGCATTGCGGATAGCTGGAGCAGGATAATCCATTGGTACTTCTCCCAATCCTTTGGCTATCAGGCTATCGGTATGGATAAATTCAACATCGATTTGAGGAATATCCAAGGTGGTGGGAAGAGTATAATCGGTAAATCCGTTCATCCTACCAAACCCCGGTTTGAACATATATTCGGTAGTACCATAGGCCAAGCCTTGTAGAATGCCGCCTTCAGCCTGCCCAACTGCAATCTTCTCATTTACCACTTTGCCCACATCCAAGACATTCCAGCTTTTGATCAATTCGATCTGATAAGTATCTGCATGCCAGATTATCTCATTCACAGTAGCTGCCCAAGAGTAATCTTTATAAGCTATTCCCACATATTTTTCAGCGTCAAAAACCACAGATGGTGGTGGGACAAAGATCTTGAAATATTCTTTGGGAAACTCATCCTGATGCTCTTTTACATAAGCTTCCAGATTATCGAAGCCCAATTCGCGCTTGATCTCTTTGGCTGTGTTTGCCAATAAATTGCCGATAATATAGATGGTGCGGGAAGCTGCTGTGGGACCGCTATCGGGTGTTTTGTCAGTATTGGGAAGTTCTACCCAACATTTCTCTCTGGGATGATCGATTGCTTCAAAAAACATCTGAGCCAAAGTAGTGTGAGCACCTTGTCCCATATCAGTACTGGAGACGTAGATTCTGACGATTGCCTCTTTATCGATAGTTACTTTGATTTTTGGTTTCATCAATTTTTCGCCGTTTCCGGTAAATCCACCGCCGTGGAATCCGATCGAGATGCCAATGCCTTTTTTATCTTTGTGAGTTCTATTCCACTCTCGATACTCTTTCACTTTTCTCTGATAATCAGATTTTTCAACAACCCGATCCAGGCAGTGTTCTAGATGATTTTCCAAGATGGGCTGGGTAGTAGGAAATTCATCACCTTCGCGGAAGACATTTACTTTTCTAAATTTATAAGGATCTATTTCCAAGTCATGGGCAATGCGATCGATATGAGCCTCGATAGCTGCAAAAGCTTGAGGCGCTCCGAAGCCGCGGAAAGCTCCGTTGATGGGAGTATTGCTGCGGAAAAGACGCCCAATGATGTAAGTGTCGGGTACGGAATATCCACCACAAGCATGCAAGATACCGCGTGACATCACGACTGTAGAGCAGGTTTGATAAGCACCGGCATCCAAGCGATAATCGATATTTAATTTTTTGATCTTTTTGCTTTCCGGGTCTGTGTAAGTAGTTATCTCAACTCGGGCTGGATGACGTTTGGTGGTGATAGCGATATCTTCATTTCTCTCCAAAACTATCTTTACCGGCTTTCCACTTTTATAAGCCAGCAAAGCTGCCACTCCGGAAAGTAAGGTGGGAAAATCTTCTTTGCCGCCAAATGCTCCGCCCAAGCCTTCGGTAGATTCTACCACGGCGTTATCAATAGTAGCACCCATGATATTTTCAATCCCACTTTTCACATAGAAAGGACATTGAGCAGTGACTCGAATGTAGAGCTCTTTCTTTTCCGGTTTGTAAATGGCGATAGTACCCTGAGGCTCTAGATAGGCTTGTTCTTGATGTGGCATATAGTAAACATGGTGATGCTTTTTCCAAGTAGGATCAAGCGGCGTATCTGTGCGATGATCGATAATATCCGCTTTGCCAAAATGATTATTTTCATCATCCAAACATTGCTTCACGCCAACCACAGCCGGCAATTCATCATAGATGATTTTCGTATTTTTTACAAATTCATTCAAAAGTCGTTTGTCAGGATGAGCGATTCCCATGATTACCTGACCTTTATGCATGATCTCATCATCCACCATAAAAGGCTGATCGTTTACAGGTTCCGGTACAATATTGGTGCCGGGGATATCTTCTACCCGGGCGAAAGTGAATTCATCCAGATTGTAGCCTTCGGGGAAAATGATATCTTTGATAATACCGTGATGAAAATCTGAAAGCAAAAATTGCCCGTGAATCATCCCGGCATATTGATAGTCATCCAGATATCTCCAAGTTCCATTCAGTTTGGGAACTGCATCAAATTTTTTTACTGATTTCATCTTTTTTTTACTCCTTTCCGTTGATCGGAATGATCTATTAAATAAAAGAATATCTATTTAGTAGCTAAAAGCTAACTATCTTTGCAAATCATCCAAAGATTTTATTGGCTGGGGCATCGTAATCAATTGCTGAACGCTGGCCAGATCTTTCAAACCGCTACCTGTTAGCAAGACGATTACCTTCTCTCCAGAAGCTAATTTATCTTGTTGCTGATATTGCCACAAGCCGGCAAAAGCAGCTGCAGCAGCAGGCTCGGAGAAGATGCCAAAATTCGAACTCAGTTTTTGGGAAGCTGCCAAAATCTCGGCATCACTTACTCGGCAAGCTTCGCCCTGATATTGCTCGATAAAATTTTTGGTCATCCAATAATTTCTGGGCAGGTCAACCGCAATAGAATCTGCCACAGTGTTGCTGGGTCTAGACTCAAATTTATCATTGGTCAAATTGCGAATAATATTGTCGCTTTTTTCCGATTGCACTGCGATAATTGTGGGCATTTTGGAGATGAGTCCCAGCTGCAAGAGATCTTCGAAACCCTTGAAGACGCCTGAAATAATGCAGCCATCACCTACCGAGACAAAAACTTTGTCGGGAGCAGATTTCTGCAATTGCTGAAAGAGCTCATAAGAGACGATTTTTTTCCCTTCAATCGTAAAGGGATTGTAGGCTGTATTGCGATTGTACCAGCCAAATTTTTTGGTAGCAGCCATGCTCAGATCGAAGGCATCGTCATAAGTTCCATCGACCAGGACCAACTGAGCGCCGTACATGCAGATCTGGGTAAGCTTTGCTTTGGGAGCAGCTTGGGGAGCAAAGATAATAGCTTTTTGATCTTGAGCTGCACAGATGCCCGCCAAAGAAGAGCCGGCATTTCCGGTGGAGGCGGCTACGATAGTCTCGATATTATTTTCTTTAGCATAAGCCGAGACCAAATTTGAGGCGCGATCTTTGAAGGAATAGGTGGGGTTTTGCGAATCATCTTTCAGATAGAGGCGATAAGAGAGATGTTTACCATCAATTTTATTGGCTTGATAAAGCGGTGTTTTTCCCACTTTCAGCATCGATAAAAATTTAGGTGAACTGATAGGTAAGAGATCTACGAATTCTTTCTGTTTCAATTTATCAAAGAGTTTTTCTTTTTTGTATTTAGCTTTTATTTTTTTATAATCGTATAAGGTTTTCAGCACACCTTGGGGTGGCTCATCGGTTTTGCTGGCAGCTTCGCACTTGGGGCAGGTGTAGGTAACTTCTTGCTGTGAATATGTCTCTCCACAGGTGCTACACTCAAAAAAATATTTTTCTGTCATTTTTGTCCTCAGGTTATTTTTTTTAAAAAAAAGATGATATGATGTAAAAAAGTAAAAAATCGGGATCCTACTCTTTCGAACAGGATCCCAATAAAATAATTCTCTATAAGAAAACGTATTTTAGGATAAAGAGCACAGCTATAATATAGCCAAGAATTGTTACTTCTTTTGCTTTACCTGTGATCAGTTTCAGAACTACATAAGAGATCATACCAAAGACAATACCTTCGGCAATACTATAAGCCAGAGGCATCATGATGATAGTCAGGAAAGCCGGGATAGATTCTGTGTAATCTTCGAGATCTATATCTTTGATCGGTGACATCATAAAGAGGCCTACGATAATTAGCACTGGAGCTGTAGCAGCTGCCGGAACCATCAATAAAAGTGGCGCAAACAGCAGAGCCAAAGCAAATAAAATACCTGTAGAAAAAGCTGTAAGACCAGTTCTTCCACCTTCAGCTACACCTGCAGCACTTTCTACATAAGTAGTAACAGTACTAGTACCAAGGCAAGCACCGGCAGTAGTACCGATAGCGTCGGCCAAGAGTGCTTTGTGTACTCCGGGCAGGTTGCCATCTTCATCCACCATGCCAGCTTTGGTAGAGACACCGATAAGTGTGCCCACTGTATCAAAGAGGTCTACAAAGAGGAAGGTGAAAAGTACGATTAACATATCAAATGAGAAGATATTAGAGAATTCAAATTTCAGGAAAATTGGCGAAATTGAAGGTGGTAAGCTAAATATTTTGAAACCTTCCGGTACATGAGTCACACCCATGAATATACCGATAATTGTTGAGATCAGGATGCCATAGAGTAGGGCACCTTTTACTTTTTTGGCCAATAACAATCCGGTTATCAAAATACCAATAATTGTCAGTAAGGCAGCGCCATTATTCAAATGACCGATGCTGACCATGGTCGCAGGATTATCGACAATAATGCCACCACCCTGCAAACCGATAAAGGCAATAAATAAACCGATACCGACCGAAACAGCTTTTTTCAAATTGTACGGTATACTATTGATAATAGCTACCCGTAGCTTGAAGAAAGTCATGATAATAAAGATGATACCTTCTAGGAAAACAGCGGTGAGAGCAAATTGCCAAGAGTAACCCATCTGAATAACAACAGTGTAGGCAAAAAAGGCATTTAATCCCATTCCGGGCGCCAGGGCAAAGGGCTTGTTGGCATAAAAAGCCATCACCATGGTACCAATAAAGGCTGAGATAGCAGTTGCTGTGAAGACAGCTCCTTCATTCATGCCGGCAGCCGATAAAATTTGCGGATTAACAATCAAGATATAACCCATTGTCATAAACGTGGTTAATCCAGCTAAAATTTCGATCTTAGCACTCGTACCAAATTCCTTCAATTTAAACAGTTTTTCTAACATAAAACTCTCCTTTGTTACTTTTGTTTCAGCATTTTCATCAAGATTTTCTCCGGGGTAACTGGGATGGAATCGATCCTAACACCAACAGCATTGTAAACCGCATTTGCGATCGCTGCCAAGGGCGTATCTATTCCTATTTCGCCAACTGATTTTGCGCCGTATGGTCCAGCAGGATCATAACTTTCGGCAAATTCTACAGTTAGCTTGGCCACATCCTTCCTGTTAGGGATTTTATAATGCATCAGAGTATTGGTCAGCATCTTGCCCGAAGCTGAATATTTCACATCTTCAGTTACGGTCATACCGATACCTTGCAGCAAGCCACCTTCCACCTGGATCTTTGCCAGATTGGGATTGATGGTGGTGCCACAATCTACCACTGCTACATAATCCAAAATTTTATATTCACCCGTTTCTTTGTCCAGCTCAATTTCTACAAAAGCACTCATAAAAGGAGGTGGAGACTTGGGACTGGTATTGGATCCTGTTGCTACCAACTGTTTCATTTCGGCTCCATCAGTGTAATAGAGGCCGGTAGAAAGATCTTTCAGAGAGATCTGCATCGACTCATCGTCCACCAGATAAAATTTATCACCGTCAAAAATGATGTCATCTTCATGCACAGCGTGCAATACTCTGGCAGCTTCCGTGATCAGTTGGCGCCGCATATTGAGGCCAGCTTTACGAGCTGCATTACCGGAAACAAATGTGGTGCTGGAAGCGTATGCCCCCACATCATAAGGAGTGAGATCTGTATCGCTAGCAGTAATCACAATGCGTTTGACATCGACTCCGATAGCTTCGGCAGCGATCTGTGAAAGCACTGTGTCTGAGCCTGTGCCCAGATCTGTGGCTCCCATCATCAAATTGAAAAAGCCATCATCATTAAGCTTGATCACAGCAGCTCCCATATCCAAAAGCGGAATGCCGGATCCCTGCATGGCAATGGCGTGTCCTACTGCTCGCACTTTGGTCGCAGATATCTCCTGACGCGGAATAGTATGTTTCTTTTTTTATATTGGTTGGAAAAATGTTGGGGTGTTATAAATGCTTAGAAAAAGTATGGTAAAAAACTGGTTTGAGGAAGATACAGACAGCAAGGGCTTTATAGAAAACAGGGGAAAGCAGGAGAACAAGTATTTAAGGGATGAAGGCGGACTTATGTGCATGCATTGC
>JAWOEN010000026.1:0-11209 GCA_046482725.1 Cloacimonadales bacterium (SeqCode) | reverse complement strand
TGCAGCTTGGCGACTGAGTTTGGATTTTCAATATCAACAAAGAAAAATCGCTGCTGATTTCACCGATCTGCTGCGCCAAAATCTCTGGCTAGTTTTTCTTACCCAAAGCTATGCTATCCGTGATAATCTGCAAATTCAGGCTGAGCTGAAGAATATCTTGAATCAGGATAATCGTTGCTATAGCTTTCAGCCCGAATCTGCCGGGGGCTTTCGCTTTAAATTGGGTTTGAAATACTCTTTCTAATGCTTATGAAAAAAATTCTCCTGATCGATAATTACGATTCTTTCACTTACAATCTAAAACAGCTCTTGGGCTGTGAATTTGCCGGTGAGATCATCGTGCGGCGCAACGACGAGATCTCTCTTGCCCAGATTGCTGCGGCAGATTTTGCTGCTATCGTCATCTCGCCGGGACCCAAAACTCCGGCTGCTGTTCCATTTAGTTGTCAGGTGATCCAGACTTTTTATCGGCAGAAACCGATCTTGGGCATTTGTCTCGGTATGCAATGTATCAATGAAGTATTTGGCGGCTCTACAGTGCGGGCGAAATATCCGATGCATGGCAAGACCGGAGAGATTTTTCACCAGGAGCAAGGATTTTTCTTAAATGTGAAGCAGGCTTGCCAAGTCGCTCGTTACCATTCTTTGCAGTGCATAGAGCCTGGCCCAGAATTAGAGGTAACTGCCCGCTTGGCAGATCAAACCATCATGGGTTTGCAACATCGTGATTATCCAGTTTGGGGCGTACAATTTCATCCCGAATCTTTTCTAACCGAAGAGGGCAAGCAGATGATCAATAATTTTTTGGATTTGCTAAGATAATGTTGAAGCTAAAGCTTTCCAAAACCGAAATTACTACGATCGAATATTTAGAACCGACCAGATATTTTGCCAAGTTCTATCGAAGCGAACAGGCAGCCTTGCTAACGGGCAAAGGCGAAGCAGATATCTCGCGCTATAGTTTTATCGGTATCCATCCGCATACGATCATCACTTTTGCCAAACAATATCAGATTCGCACTCAGCAGGAAACAACTCGGCAGTCAGCAGATTTTTGGGATTTTCAAAAGCAGATCTTGGCAGCTACAGAATATCATTTGGCAGCCTATCCGGCCAATCTCTGCGGCGGGATCGGCTATTATGCTTACGACGCCTTGCACCAGATCGAAGAGATCGAATTTGCCGAAAATAATTACCAAATGCCGCTTTACCAAATCGCGTTTTACAATCGCTATCTTATCTTTGATCATTGGCAAAAGCAAGCCTGGCAGATAGATTTTAGCTATCAGCAACCCAGTTTATTGGCTGCAATAGAAGAATATGAACCAGATTTTTCTGTAAGCAATATTACGCCCGAATCTACGGCAGAAGAGTATAAACAAAAAGTGCAACAGATTCGCCAATACATTTTGGCCGGCGATGTCTATGAAGTAAATCTTTCCCAACAGATCCGAGCAGAGTTCCAAGGCAATCCCTATCTGCTTTTTCAGAAATTGTATGACATCAATGCGGCGCCATTTTCCGGTTATCTCAATTTTGGAAAGCATAAGATCATTTGCAACTCTCCGGAGATGTTTTTACAAGCAGCAGGTAGACAGGTGCAGACGCGCCCGATCAAAGGCACTGTCTCGCGTAGCTCTGATCCGGAGATTGATGCTGCTAATAAGCAGTGGCTGCTGGATTCGACCAAAGATCAGGCGGAACTATTTATGATTATCGACCTGCTACGCAATGATTTGGGCAAGATCTGCCAGTATGGAAGCGTGCAGGTGCAGGCTGCCAAAAGATTGGAAGCGTATGAAAATGTTTATCACCTGATTGGTATTATCTCGGGTCAAATGGAGAGCAGATATGATTATATCGATCTAATGCGGGCAACATTTCCCGGGGGCTCGATCACGGGTTGCCCCAAAATTCGCAGTATGGAAATTATCCAAGAGCTGGAAAGCTACAACCGTCATCTCTACACTGGCACTATTTTTATGATCAATCAGAATTATCTCAGCTCGAATATTGTGATTCGTTCGGCGATAATTACCGAAGATAAGATTTTTTTCAATTCCGGGGGAGCGATCACCATCGATTCTTCCGCAGAAGAAGAATATGCCGAAACAGAAGCAAAATTGAGCAGTTTGTTGCAGGCGATAAAAAATTTATAGAAAATAAAGAAAGGAATAAAATGTTACGAGAAGATTTATATTGTCTAAAGAAGAGTTTTAGTTGGCGCAGATTGGGTAATATCTGCCAAGTCTACAGTTCGCTAGGATTATCCAACCTTTTGAAGCGCCCTATAGTTTGGGGTTTTCCGCCCGCCGTGATGATCGAGACTACCAATATTTGCAATCTGAAATGCCCTTTGTGTCCTTCGGGCAATGGCACTTTGCAACGCGCCAAAGGCTATATGGAATATTCCACCTTCACCAAAATCATCGATGAGATCAAAGGTAAGAGTTTTATGGTGATTTTATGGAATCAGGGCGAGCCTTTTTTGAATAAGGAATTTTTGAAAATGGTGAAATACGCTTCTGAAGCCGGCTTGTTTACTCTGGTTTCTACCAACGCTAACCTGCTGCCCCAGGCTGAAGAGATCGTGAAATCGGGCTTGGATTCGATGATCGTCTCTTTTGATGGTACTACCCAAGAAACTTATAACAAATATCGCGTGAATGGGAATCTGGAAATTTTACAAGCCAACATTGAGAAATTGGTGGCTGCTAAGAAAAAATTGGGCAGCAAAACTCCACTGATTCGCCAACAATTTTTGGTGATGAAACACAATGAGCATGAGATCGAAGCGATGAAGATCTTGGCCAAAAAATTGCAGGTTGATCAGCTGGAATTTAAGACAGCGCAAATCTACCAAAAATCTGATGTGGCTGAATTTTTACCGGAAAATCCTCGCTATCGACGTTATAAAGTATCAGCTAATGATAATTTCGAATTGAAATTTGGCATCAAAAATCGCTGCTCGCGCTTGTGGACAAAGCCGGTGATCAATTGGAACGGAGAAGTGGCTGTTTGCTGCTTTGATAAAGATATCAAATTTCAGGTGGGCAATATCTTGCAGCAACCATTTAGCCGGATTTGGAAAAACCAGGCATATCAAAAAATGCGCCGCAATGTTTTGCAGCAGCGTGAGAAGATAGAGATTTGTCGTAATTGTGGCGAAGGTGTGAAATTGCGGATCAAGCAAATAGATAAAAAATAAGTGGCAGCATTTGCCGGAAATCCTGCCACCTAAATAAATGAGGTTTTAGTAAATAGTTTGATAGCTTAAACTAAAAGTGCCGTCATTATCAGCATCTCTGACGCTTTGCAGGCGATAACCCAATTTTAGTTTATGATGCTGAGAGATTTGCCAAGTCAGCACTGTGCCGGCTGCCAAAACATCTGTGATCTCACCTTCCAACCAATTTGCTTCATCAGAGGGACGGTCGTTATAATTAATGCTAAAATCGTTGCCTACACTGCCTTGCCGCCGGTAGGAAGTTTGCAGATCCAAATCAAAATCGGCAGTGAGATCAAGATTTAATTCCACTATATATTTTAGTAAATTGCTACCGTCAGGATAGCCCAAGCCCTGGCGCTCGTGCGAAAATTTGTTCACCAAAATATTGTGAGTATACATCCAAGGGCGCACAGCTACAAATTCGGCAGCAAGGCGCGATTGGCGATGATTTAGCTGATAAGAATTACCGATCTGAAAAGCATATTTATTGCCCCACCAGTTGCCGAATAATTCACTTTTGCTCAGCTCATCCAAAGAGAGATTGAAGTAGAGTGTATTGCTGGGTAAAAGCTCAAAATTTCCTCCGATAAAGATCAGCACGTTATCACGATTGCGTAGATTGTGCTCTGTGACGCGCATAAATGTGTGGGGCAACAGATAGCTGGGATTTATCGAGCGGCTGCCATAGACGATCTGCTCGCCGGCAAAGAGATGGACTTTTTTGCCAGGACGCCAATCGACTTTGTGGGTTACCAGATATTTATCTTCGATCAATTTCTCATCATAATAGAGCAGAGAAGAATTCATTTGGGAATGGGTGCTGTCGGCAATCAGGGTGGAGTGCAAAAAAGAAAGCTGAAAATCTCCCAGAGTAATATTGTGTGAAAAATAGCCGTAATCATTGGTCTCATCACTCAAGATCACACTACCGGAAATATTGCTGCCGATCTCATAGCGCCCACGACCGACCGCAAATTCACCGACTGCAGTATTGAATTGCAGCTTGGCTGTCATATTATCCAAATAAAAGCCTTCACCTTGGCTGGAAGGTTGATACCAAGTATCTACCAAAGCTGAATTGACAGCCAGAGAATTTAATTCATTATACTTGCCCATATACCAATTGGCATAATAGAAAAGCTGGTTTTTGATATTACCGGTAAATTTTACAGCGTAGTTATAATAGTAATAATTTTCTTCAGTCTCAAAATTGTGCTGAAAATCTGCGCCGGCATAAAAACGCAAATTGAGCGCTGCACTCTTTTCTTCCAGCGGAATCTGCCAGCTGATAAAATTGCTGTTATCAGTTTTATCAGTATAATTTTTCCAAGCTTGGGCAAGTGAACTCAAGGCAAAATGATCCGGCTCAGTTTGGGTCGAGAGCAAGCGATTTTCATCGGGATTTTTTTCTAACCACAAAAATTGATAACGCGAAGAAATATCAGCCTTGTTCCAGCTCAATTCTACAAAATCATTGGCTCCGAGCAGAGCGACCAAACTCATAATAATAAAAACGGCAAACTTTTTCATATCAGCTCCAAATATTTTTTTTGTTAATTGATAACTTGGGATTTTTGTGTCAACCAAATTGGACTTAGCAGCGTAAAATCTACTGCGAAAGATCTAAGTTTATCTCTCTTGCAGCAAGATGCCGCTGACGATCAGCAGCAAACCCAAAACGGTAGAAAGCAGGATCTGCTCTTTTAGGACAAACCCGATAACGATTAAAGATAAAAAAGGCGTCAGGTAGATGAGGCTATTTACCTGGGCTGTGGTACGCGAAAGTTTAAGGGCTTTGATCCAAATGGCAAAAGTGATAGCCATCTCGGCCAGACCAATAAAGATGCAGCCCCAAATTGCTGCAGGTGAGAAACTGAACGATTGACCGGAAGCTAGAAAAAGTAGCAAACTAAAGAGGCAGCCAAAACCAAAGCTGAGGAAGAGTTTGAGATATTCATCGCGCTGATCGCGGACATTGATCACAAAAAAAAGTGCCCAAATGATAGTGCTGAAGAGAGCTAGGCCAACTCCAAACAGATTGATCTCTGGCGCTCTGAGACGACCTTGACTGGATATCACCAGCACTCCGATGAAGCTGATGAGCAGAGCCAGCAGATGGCGAAATTTCAATTTTTGTTTCAATAAGGGCACTGAGAAAAGTACGATAATAATCGGCCAGAGAAAGTTTAGAGGCTGGGCAATTTGAGCTGGTAACAATTCATAAGCGCGAAAGAGCACCAGATAATAGGCGAAGGGATTTAGCAAGCCCAGCAAGAGGGAAGAGAGCAGCTGTGAACTATTCATCGTGCCCAGCAGAGCAATTTTTCCGCTAAATAGCAGCAAGAAAAATGAGGCAATGGTAGCAACTAACGAGCTGGCAAAGAGTAGTTGCAAATAATTTATCTGAGTCAGGGTGAGCTTGAAAGCTGTGGCAGCCGTTGCCCAAAGTAAGATAGCACAGACTGCCAGCAGATAAGCCTTTTTTTGGTTAATCATCAACGCATATAAAGGTAACGTTTGATACTTTTCTTGGGAGTTTTTTCAAACTCAGTGGGAGTAAATTCCCATTTGTGTACTTTCATATAACCGGGTAGAATTTTATTGAGATTCTGATGATTTTGGCTCATGATCTTTTCCAGCTCTTTATCAGAAACCTTGTTTTTATCAGCCAATTCATAATCAGGATAGATCAGCGCTACCAATTGTTTTTGCCGCTCGATGACCAGAGCTTCCGAGACATAATCCATATTGGATAATTTTGCTTCGATCTCTTCCGGATAGATGTTTTTGCCCGACGCACCCAAAATCATGCTTTTGGATCGGCCGCGGATAAAAATATTACCTTCAGCATCTACAATGCCCAGATCTCCTGTGCGCAACCAGCCGTCATCTGTCAGTGCTGCTCGGGTAGCTTCTTCGTTTTGATAATATCCGGCAGTAACATTAGCGCCGCGCACCATGATTTCACCCACTTCAGTTTGAGGATTACTGCTATCGATTTTTATCTCTAATTGATCAACGATCCTACCCACAGAGCCACGAGCAAAAGTGTTCCAAGAGCTATAGCTGATGAGTGGAGCGCACTCGGTCATGCCGTAGCCCACAGTGTAGCGGAAGCCGATCTCACGCAGAAAGTCTTCCACCTCTTCGTTCAAAGAAGCACCGCCAATCACGATTTCACGGAAATTTTCGCCAAAGACGACAGAAAGTTTTTGGTTTACCTTTTTATTGATAATCTGGCGTAAACCGGGGATTTTGCGCATGGTTTTGACAGCACCTTTTTGCAAGCTCGGTTTGATCTGTTTGCGGTAAATCTTTTCGATTACCAAAGGCACGCTGAGAATAAGGCGCGGCTTGATCTCTGAAAAAGCCTGAATAATGACGCGCGGACTGGGAACTTTATCCAAGAAAGTGATATGACAGCCACTGCAGAAGGGAAAGAGAAATTCGAAGGCGCAGCCGAAAACATGAGCGATGGGCAAAAAAGAAACAATTGTGTCTTTGGCTTGCAGCGGCATATTGGCTTGCGCATAGACTATATTGGAGATCAGAGAATTATGCAATAGCATCACACCTTTGGAGAAGCCGGTGGTACCAGAAGTGTAGACCAGAGCGGCTAGTTCGTGATTGGGGATATCGGGAAATGATAATTTTTCCGGAGTTAGATTTTGTTCAAATTCATCGAGATAAGTTTTTTCAGCTGTCTGATATTTTTTCTTGATATTGGCTTCAGCTTCTAGAAGTGAAAGATCTCTTAGTGAAAGCACAGCCTTGATTTTTTTCATATCGGCAATATCGAGATCTTCATATTTGCTATCTTCGGAAAAAAGCAGAACAGAGCCGGAATGATTGATAATATGGTGCACATCTGCGGCGTGGAAATCGGGTAGAATGGGGACGATGGTGGCGCCATAAGAAACTGTAGCCAAGTAGGTGAGGGCCCAATTGATACTGTTTTTGCCGATGACAGCAATTTTGCTTTGTGGCTTGATGCCAAGCTCAGCAAAAAATTTATGCAGAAAGAGAATGCGATCTGCCACTTGCGAGTAGGTGAGAGTTTCGCCATGATAATTGCTAAATGCCTCTAGATCCCAATGATCCTGCAATGATTTTTCAAAATATTTCACTAAATTCTGTTCTAACATATTTGCCTCCATTTATTGAGATATAAAAAAGGGAGAAGGGCAAATGTTCGCAAGAAATATTTCTATTTTCCTTTTTATGGATAAAATTTATCGACAAAGAAGAAGCAAAATCTAATTTTGAAATCGAATTTAATCTAGCAGGATAATGCAAAATAAGCAAAGGAGATTTTATGAAAAAATTATTATATATCATAGTGCTGACACTCCTAATATTTCTCGGTTGTAGTAAAAAAGAAGAAACCAGCCCCAAAATGGAGCAAGCTCCCAAAGCTAGGAGAGACAAGCCGGTTATTGTAGAATCGGATCCGACTCAAACAGAGCCCCAGCCTACTTCATATGCCGTAAATGAAAATATCTATCCTCGTTTGGCAGAAAGCAGACTAGAGGGATATTTTGCTCGAGGTTTGCCCAAAATTCAGGCTAATCGTTTTCATAAAAGTACCAAAGTAATCAATAAATTCGCAGATATCTCGCAACAGATGGCAAGTGGCAAGGTTGATATGGATAAAATCGTTTGGGAATTGAACACTATTGTACAGAAAAATGGCTTTGAGGATCTGGCAGATTACGTTGAAAATTTCTCGGTTTTGGCAACGGCGCACGGAACATATCAGAGGATCAAAATGTTAGATGCGATGATCGCTGGTGGAGCTGAAGAGCAAAAAGTGGAAATGTACGAGGAGAAGATCAAGCAAAGTTTTGCAGATCAGCAATTGAGCCGAGAAGATCTGAGATTTATTCATAACAACAAAGAAAAATTCGCCCGGACGATGGAAGTGATGGATACTTTAGCCAAGCAATCGATGGAAGCGGGATTTTAATAATTGCCGGTAAATCAGCAGATAACGGTAAAAAATGTAAAGAAGGGTATCAAAAAGTTTCTTCTGCCTGATACATTTTATCTGCAAGCTTATTCGGCAGCGCCCTATATGGCTTGCGGGCACGGCTGCACCTATTGCGATGGTCGAGCCGAGCGCTATTATGTGGCAGGAGATTTTGAGCAAGATCTGATCGTGCGCCAAAATTTGCCACAAGTTTTTGCCCAAGAGCTGGCAAAATTACGAGAGCAGGGAACTATATTTTTCGGATCAGGTATTACCGATTGCTATCAACCGCTCGAAGCTGAATATAAGATCATGGCTAAGCTGGCAGAGAGTATGCAGAATTCTCGTTTCTCGGCGACAGTTCTGACCAAATCTGCCTTGATTAGGCGCGATTTACCACTCTGGAGCGCTTTGAACCAAAGTAGCGGATTTTCCTTTATGACCTCACTTGTCTTTAGCGATGATAATTTGCGTAAAATCTTCGAACCCAAAGCTAGTAGTGTAAATGCCAGATTGTCTACTTTAGCTGCTTGCAAAGCCGCCGGCATCTCCAGCGGAGTATCGGCCATGCCCTTTATTCCTTTCATCGGAGATTCCAAAAAGCAGATCGAAAACCTGATCGGAAAATTGGCCGAGCTGCAAATAGATTGGTTTATTCCCGGCTTTCTGACCTTGAGACCGGGGCGGCAGAAAGATTTTTTTCTGAATTGTATCAAACAGCATTTTCCGGCTTACCTAGAAGATTTTCAGCAATTGTATAGCGAAAATCGCAGCTCAGGTATCGGCAAAACTAGCTACTATCGTCCACTTTCCAAAATGATTTCCAGCTTGCTTGCCGATTATAAGATTCCGCAACTGATTCCACACAAAGTTTATCGAGGCAGATTTCCCATCTATAGTGAGATCTATATTCTACTCGAACATATGCTGCAGCTCTATCCCAAAAGTGTGGCCAAAAACCGGTTAGCCCAAAGTAGCAAACTTTATCGTGAGTGGTTAAGCTCGGAAAAGAAAAGCTTCAATCGTCGGCGCTCGATCTCACAATTTCAGCAGGAAGAGCAATTTCGTTTACTGATCAGAAATGGGAAATTAGCCAGAATTATCGATAATCAGAAATTGGCAGACTTCATCGGCAAGGTTGCTTTGGAAGGAGCTATCTTTGATTATCTTGAGCTAGATTTAGATTGATATTTTTTTTATGAACTCAGTTTTTCAGAGCGAAAATCAAGGCAGTTGTCAATTTTAGGATATCGGAATCTGTTTTATCCAACAGATTAGCCAGTTTTATACAGATCTGCTTGAGAATCTTAAATCCAATCTTGGGATGCTGCTGGGCGATAGCTTCAAAATCTTGCTGCCGCAATTTATATAGCTCACAATCAGTTTTGGCAAAGGCACTGGCAGTTCTGCGTTTGTAGCCCAACAAACCAATTTCACCAAAAAATACATGCTGCTCTGCATCCAAGACAATAAAGGTTTTATCCACTTCGTCCTGCTCTTCGATCAAGGTCATCTTTTTGGAAATACCTATTTTGCCTTTGGACAAAATAAAAAGTTCGTTGCCCTTTTCATCTTCGTGGAAAAGATAATGTCCCTCTTTTACCGAGCAGATTTGCAAACAGGCAGCGATCAATTCCAGCTCGGTATCATCCAATTCTTCTAGCAGCGGTACTTTTTTTAGGAAGTTTAGGTTCATCTTTACCTCACAATACTATTGCCTTATCAGTTTCCGAAATCACATAATCATTATCCGGCTTGATTTTGATATTTCCATAATCCGATTTCACATTCATCTTTTTTCCAGAAAGCTCAAATTGACGTTTGATAAATTTGTCGATATTAGAAGTATCGTCGGAAAGGATGTCCGAGATGGCAAATTCAGGTTGGATAGTAACAATTCCCAGCAGGATCAGATCTTTTTTTTGGCGGAAAAAGTCGGATAATTCCAAAAATGTTTTTCCTATATATTCCAAGGGTATGGGTTGCTCGTGAAATCCCACTCCGTTTTTATGTCGCAACACTTCCTGAATGAATTCAGGAACTGAGGGATTTAGGGCACTATTGGCCAAGAGATTTCCGCCCACATCGTCAAAGATAACAACGTTTTGAATTTTTTCTCTTTGGATATTGGAGAGATATTTTTCGTCAGTTAATTGCAAGCTGATCTTGCCTTTGGGTTTGAAATAGGCGATATTATGAGCAGCTATAATGGTGCGCTCGTCTGAGGGAGTGCTATTGGGTTTGCTATGATCACACATCAGAATGATCTGAGCTGCTTCTTTTAGATTGGCTCGCAATAAAATCTCTTGATTGGAAAAATCTCCCCGGATAAATTTCATATCCAAGTTGGTATAATTATTGCGAATCGCTGCAAAATCACTCTCTTCCAATTCATTGATCAATACTATCGGGGGCGGATTTTTTCCCTGATTTTCGATAAGAAAATCCAGAACCTTGCGTGAGCTCTTGTTCCAACCACACAATAAAATATGATTTCTTAGTTTTACTTTTCCCAAACCTTTTCTCTCCTTGATCTTTTGATCGATAAAATTGCTGGCAACATAGGCCGTGAATGTAGAAAATAAAATAAAGCCCAGAGAAATGAAGATAATACCGATAATTCTTCCGCCAACTGTAGTGGGAAATTTATCGCCATAACCCACAGTGGTGATGGTAACCAAAGCCCACCAGATAGAATCGAAAAATCCTGAAATATTCTCGCCTTTGCCGGTTTCGAACCACATAACGGCGAGGGCTCCCAGCAATATTACCACGATTATGCGCCAAAGGCGATTTAATAGTGCTAACATTTCACGATGTTCATATAAAAAACGATTTAGCTTTCTCGAGATCATACTTTATTTTCCTTAAAAAAAAATCTTAAACGAATTATCAAAAAACTTTTTTTTATGGCAACCGATTTTTTTTATCCAGGCCAGAAGCTTGCTGCTCAGAGATCTAGATAAGAGCTTTTTCTCAGGATAAATCTTGTTTGATCAGACCCATGCGAT
>JAWOEN010000136.1:0-8427 GCA_046482725.1 Cloacimonadales bacterium (SeqCode) | reverse complement strand
CGCTTGGTGGCTGATGAAAAAAATGTGCTCAGCAATAAAATGTTGCTGATGAAATAGAAGATTGAGCTAAAAATAGCCGCTTCGGTTTTTCGAGAAGCGGCTATTTTTTTTGTCCAAAATAAATTGATATCTCTACCAATCTTTTTAACAGATATTCATTAACCCCTGCCACAGAATAACTGCCGACTTTGCTGCAGAGATAGAAAAATATGTTGCAGAAATAAGCTACTCAGGAAAAAAGGGTTAACTATATTTGAAAGAAAAGAATATTTTTATTTAAGCTATAAGGAATAGATATGAAATTAACAGAAAAAAGTTTGGAACAACTTTTCATCAAAGCTATAATCAACCTGAAACCTGATTTTAACGCTTGGGATAAGCTTTTTATTCAGAAAGCTTCCAACGACAAATTTGGTGATTATCAGACAAATTTCGCCATGGTCAGCGCCAAGGATTTTGCTCAGGCTCCGCGCCAGAGTGCTCAGCAGATCATCGATAATTTTCCTCAGAATAATTTGGTAGAAAAGCTAGAGATAGCCGGACCCGGCTTTATCAATATTTATCTGCAAAAGAGCTATCTGGAAGAGCTGGTCACGAAGCTGGGAGAGGAAGATTTTGATTTTAGTTGGCTCGAGCGAGCCGGGCAGGTTGTGATAGATTATTCTTCGCCCAATATTGCCAAGCGCATGCATATCGGCCATCTGCGCAGCACTGTTATCGGCGATGCCATCAAGCGTATCTACCGTTATTTGGGCTACCAAGTCGTAGCTGATAATCATATCGGAGATTGGGGTACTCAGTTTGGAAAATTGATCGTGGGCTATCGCAACTGGCTGCAGCGTGCAGCTTATGAAACCAACCCGATCGACGAGCTGGAAAGAATCTACGTAAAGTTTTCGATCGAGGCCGAGCAAGATGAGAGCCTGAACGATGCGGCGCGCCTAGAGCTAAAAAAACTGCACGAGGGAGATGCGGAAAATTTACGTTTGTGGCGTGAGTTTATCGATGTCTCACTAAACGAGTACAACAAAATTTATCAAAGATTAGATATCAGTTTTGATCAATATCGCGGCGAATCTTTTTATCATGAAATGATGCCGGAGATTATCGAGCTTTTGAAAAACAAAAATTTGGCCGAGAGCAGTCAAGAGGCGCTGGTAGTATTTTTTGATGAAGCGGAAAATCTGCATCCTTGTTTGGTGCAGAAGAAAGATGGCGCTTATCTTTATGCTACTTCCGATCTGGCTTGCCTCAAGCATAAACGCGATCATTATGATTTGAACAAAGCGATCTACGTCACTGACGAGCGGCAGCAAACTCATTTCAAACAGATCTTCAAAATAGCCGAAATGCTGGGCTGGCAGATCAAGACAGAACATGTTTGGTTTGGCATTATGCGCTTTCAGGATGGGATTTTTTCCAGCCGCAAAGGCAATGTCATCCGCTTGCAAGAGTTATTGGACGAAGCAGTGAAACGAGTGCGAGCTGTGATCGAAGAGAAAAATCCCGATTTGCCAACAGCTGAAAAAGAGCTGGTAGCAGAGAAGATCGGAGTCGGTGCGATCAAATATGCCGACCTCAGTAAAAATCCTCAGAGTATGGTAATCTTCGATTGGGATAAAATGCTCAGTTTCGAGGGCAATACTGCTCCCTATCTACAATATACTCATGCCCGCATCAAATCTGTTTTCCGCAAAGCTGCCCAGCAGCAGATTCAGCTAGATACCAAGAAATTGCATTTGGCAGATGAACTAGATCATGCTTTGGCCTTGAAATTATCTCAATTCCCCGATGCTGTGCTGAAAGCTGCAGAAAGCTGCAAACCCAATATTGTGGCAGATTATCTCTTTGATCTGGGGCAAAAATTTAATAGCTATTATAACCAAAAGCCTTTCTTGAAAGCAGAGAAACAAGCGCAAAATAGTCGCTTGCTTTTAGCCAGCAAGACAGCTGAAATTCTGGCTCAAGGTTTGGACCTTCTGGGTATCGAGGCTGTGGATAGAATGTAAAAAAAAATCGCTCCTGATCAAAATAAATAAAAGCGGTGAACAATAAATTTCACCGCTTTTTCTTCGCTTATTTCTTTTTTTTCCTCTGCGTGGGAATAGTAAAATCTTCGCTTTCGAAACGATCACCGCCTAACCAAAGATCGATGCGTATACCTTCGCTGGTGCGTACCACATCAGAGTGCTTTACCTGCCAACCCAAGAGACCCAGCCGAGCGCTGCCCAAAGTGTCATGCCCTGTCATCGCTCCATAATAACCAGAAAGCTCGGGACGCTTGGGAGTATTCATCAATTTCCGCATGCTTTCCACTTCTTCGTCTGTATGAGTGTTATTGTCCAAAACACAAAGATGCACTCCATCTTCTTCCTGATGCAAACTCAAAACCATTCGTCTGGGATCTTTTTCCAAAATATAATTGGAAACTTCTCCGATTAGATGCAATAAAACATTTTTTTTCATAGTTTTCTATCTCCTCAAAATCTTACTTATTATATTTACGATTCTGATACCATTGAATATAAGCAACGATCAAGGTTGCAGTCAATCCACCGGCAAAACCATTGTTATAGAGGCTCATGCCTCCGTGCCAGCTGCCAGTCTGCAACACCATCACCAGATGCAAAAAACCAGCGATAAAACCTGTGACCGCACCAAACTGTCCGGCCAAAGGTGCCAAAGTAGTGCCGAAAATTGCTGCTAAAATCGGACCCGGAGCATTGAGCGCTTTGCCAAAAAGCAAGGCACTGCAGATTATTCCCAACAAGATCGACCAGGAATTTTTGAGATGAGTACCAAAAGTGGCAAAGCCGATAATGGTGAAGAGTCCGCCGATCACCGGCCCGTTAAAATCTCCCTGCACCAACCAAACATAAGTCGAGCCGATCAAACCAATTAATCCGGCATTGATCAAAGCACCTTCCATACTCTCTTTCTGCATAAAATCCGAAGGCAAGCGCCCGGAATGACTTTGAATTTTCCACAGCGCAATCCAAGCGTCCCGCCGTCCGAAAATTGTTCCTACCAAAATCAAGATCAGTGAAATCACCGGCACTATCATACTTAAGAGCAGCGATGATTCGCTAAACCAATTCATCTGAGCAGGCAACTGCAAACCACTGGCCCGAATCAAGCCTGTGGCAAATAGACCCAAAAATCCGGTTGTCAAACCGATATTGTAAAGATTGTAACCTTGATGCATGTGCAACATGGCGATGGCAATCGCCGGCAGGAAAAAGCCTGCCACCACACCGGCGGCTGAACCGATGATAATTCCGGTTAAACCGGCAAATCCCAATTCAAAAGCGATAAAGCTAATCAGCGGCCCGATCGCTGTACCAAAAAGAGCGATAATCGCATATTCCTGAAAGGAGATACGCATCACTTTACTGGCAAAATATACACCCAAAAATATCGGCAAAATATTCAGCACAGTTTTACCAAACAGGCCAAAACCCAAAATTGTAAATATCGCTGCAAAAGTGGGACCCGAGAGCTGTATTTTGAAAAAGAGAATCAACGCCACTGCCAAAATGCCCACAGCTACGGAATTTAGCAAGGTTGCCCCGATCCCGGCTAGAGCAAAAAAGTCATTCAGCAAGCGAGCCGGCTGAATCTGCAGCCAAAGAAAGCCTTGCCAAGATGCTTGCCAACCATCTGCACTAATAGCCAGAGCGATCATTGCCACAAAAATCGAGCTAAAAAGAGATAATAAAATTTTATTTTGCTTTTGCATACCAATCCTCTGCCGGCGCTTATTGCCCCGATTTTTTTTCAGGATTATACTTTGCCTGATAATGTACTTGCTCGATCTCCGAGCGCATCTTTTCCATCTCTAGCAGCTCGATCTTGACCCGAGTTTCGAAAGTCTGCACCAGGTGCGGCTTCACTGTCAGCTTGCGCATCTTTTCATTGGAAAAGAGCCGATATGCCGGCAGATCTAGTTTTTCTGCGTATTTTTCGCGTATCCAATATATCTTCTGGAAAATTTCTCGTTGTGATTTGGACAGCGAGATAAAGATGAGCTTGCGGAAAATGGGCGGGCGCTTATTGATCTTGGGGGCAGCAGCCTGCAGCGCTTGGTTCTTCTGCTGAAAATCGACCAGCATCCCGGCTGCTTGCAGATCTGCCAAAATTATCTCTTTCAAAGTAAATAGATACAAAACATCCGAAATCGCATAATCGATCGCTGCCTCAGCCAAGGGGCGCGATTGCCAATTGTAGCGCTGAAATGATTTCTTATCAAAGGCAGGCAAACCAATCTTATCCATTAGCAAAAAACCCAAATTACGCTCTTTATACTCCAGCAGATCTACCGCCGGTTTCAGATCGAAAATATTGAAAATCCGAATCTTGAATTGCTTGTAGAGCAAACGCTGATCGGATGAAGAATCAAACATTATTTTATTGATCTGCTTATTCTCGAAAAATTTCTTCATCAATTTGGTACTGATCCCAAAGGGATCCACGATCAGCGGCTGGCGCCCATCGTATATTTGGATCAAACAGAGCTTCTCTCCGTAAGAGTGCAAATTGTACTCCCCTTCCAGATCCAAGCCAATCTCTGCTATTTGCGCCTGCTGCAAATCGGCCAGATAAGCAGCAAAATCTTCGTTATTCTTGATATATTTATATTTCATAATTTATTTTTTCCTTTCCTTAAGAAGTTAATAAAAATACCTGCCATAAAATGTAAAGTGTTTAACGCTGAGTTGAGCAAAATCTGACTACAGATAAACTCTTTTTTCTATCAAAAATATCTCTGCTATTCTAAGCTCATTACTTTTAGCTGACTAGCAAAAGCTGGAGCAAAAGAGCAAGAATAGCTTATCAGAAACGTGTTACCCCTTATTCAGTTGGCTCTAAAGCAAAAGCCACTCCGCCAGAATAAAATTAATATAAGAAAACGTGTCAGGGTGAGCGGAGACGAACCCGACAGAGTCATTAGCTTGGCTTAGCTTTTATTGGCAGTTCTTGTTCTGCGTCATGGTGAGCGGAGTCGAACCATACTGAGTGGCAGATCGATTTTCTCTTGTTCAAATCTTACCGACTGTAAACCAAGTTAGAAAAATGACAAATTAAATAAAAAATTGACAAGCCTCGAACCAAAACAAAGTTTAACGAGAGATTTTTTTTTGAAAGATATTTTTTTTAAGTATCCTAAAACGAATGGGAGAAAATGTGAAGATAAAAACAAGGGTTTGCCAAGTGCAGGATGAGCAGAGAATTGCTACAACTTTTTGCAACAGGAAAAGATTTGAGAAATATAGATAAATTTGTTTATAAAATATCAAAAAAAAAAGTTCTGATAGACTCCCAAATCGGGGGTGTCCACGACAAAACATGCAAAATATGTCGTGGAGCGAAACATTAGCCACCTAAGAAGTATTTTTGTACTGTATAGTATTGCAAATTATTAACCAAGGAAGAAATTTTGAACTGTAAGATTATGATTTTTTTGTTAATATTATCATGCTTTAGCTATTTAATAGCTCAAGAAACCATCATTGACACACTCTATAGTATCCCCGATCTGGATGGTGATATCGTTTATGACTGGAACAGTGGTAATTATTCTACTCTCATTTATGATACCTGCATAACAGTAGGAGACTATGGCTCATGGGATATTGGTACTTTCAGAGGATATCTTGCGTTCAATTTACCTGAAATACCTGATGGATATGAGTTAATATCTGCTACTATATATGTAGATCAATACTTCTCAGCTGGTAATAGTGAGCTGGATATTTTTCCCATCTGGGATGTTACCCCACCCCCAGATACTCTCGGTTGTATCGTAGATCACATAAATTATGGCAACCAATTAAATATTGATGATTGGACTGCCGGTGATATAGGTGATCCGCAAACTATAACATCTAATATCGGTGAACTAAGCAATAATGCAAATATCGAGTTTAAATCGTTATTAGTAACCTCTGCTGTAATTGCCGATTATCAAGTTAATAGAGATATTACCCAATATAGATTAAGATTTTTAATTGATAATGACTGGGATCAACAAGATGATTTTTTAATGTTTCATACAGGGAATGCTATTGGCGATTATAAACCATACTTAAGACTTGAATGGAGCGATGAAGTAAGCATTGGGGAGGGAGAATTATCACCGGAACCAATAGCTTATTTAACTTCATTCCCCAATCCCTTTAAAGAAAACATCTCAATTACATATAATCTAAAAATGCAGAGCGATATTACATCAACTCTGGAAATATACAACGTTAAGGGGCAGAAAGTATTCTCTAAAAGTATACTAAATGAAAGAGGTACAATCAATTGGCAATGTCAAGAGAACTCATCAGGTATCTACTTGGTTAAAATCTCTAATTCTGAAAATCAAGTTGCGAAAAAAATCAGTTTTATTAAGTAACAAGGAGCTAATAATGAAAAAGGTTATTTTATTAATTACTTTCTTGCTAACTATAGCACTTTTGAATTCGATAATTTACGTTGATAGTAGCAATACCGGCTTCGAAGATGGTTCAGATGATCATCCTTGGAACACAATTGTAGAAGGTATTGAAGACACTCAAGGAATGAGTGGAGATGTTGAAATTTGGGTTGCTGATGGCACCTATAACGGAGATATTAAAATTAATTTTTACAACTCTCCCAACCTCGATAGTGTTTTGTTAAGAAGTACAAGTTTAGATCCAACACAATGCAGCATAATTGGTGATTTTGATGGAAACGTTATTGAAGTGGGATATCCTGACGCATTTGGAACTTCTAGAAATGTTACAATCTGGGGTTTTTCTATTACTGGTAGTGGTATAAACGCATCTGATTCAGGTATCGATGTAGATTGTAGCACGACTATTCAGAAAAACATTATTTATGATTGTCCTATAGCAATAAATGCAGATTGGACAGGTTGTTGGAATTATGGTTCGTTAAAAGCAATTGATAACGATATCTATAATAATGATTCTGGTATAAACGTTTATAAGCTAAATAATGTACAAATTGGTAGCAATGATATTTATAATAACAGTGCTATCTCTGTTTCTGTTGGTGATTGCGAATCGGTTATTGTTTCTAACAACGAAATTGACGGAAGTGCTGGTGGAGTTTCAATCTCTGAACACTGGTATCAAGATTATCCTCGTGATGTTCTTATCGAAAGTAATTATATAACCAATAATACTACTTTTGGAATAGAAGAAGATTGCGACAGTAACAGCCAATACACTAACCTTATAGTTAATTCAAACATTGTCACACTCTGTGGCAATGGTATTACTATAGACGACCCAAACACATGCACAATTTCGCACAATTTGATTTATGATAACACTAATGCTATTCAAATAACTGAAGATATACAACATTCTGAATCTCAAATTGATTTGTTGAATAATACTTTAGTTGCTAATAACAATGGTATATATTCTTTGAATAATGATGTGATATTTTCAACGTTTGAAAATAACATCATCTGGGCTAATGTCAGTAACGATATCTTTTATGAACATACACCAACTTCATCAGTAGCCACAATTTCTTACAATTGTATTGAATACTTAAATAATCTGCCAGCATACATTACTACATCTACTGACAACATCAATGTAAATCCGCTCTTTGTAACAACCAACAATAACTACGAACTTCAACCATCTTCACCCTGCATTGATGCTGGAGATTACACTTCTGATTTAGATCCTGATGGAACAATAGCTGATATGGGTTATAAATATTATGAACAGGATATTGATGAGCGAAATCTATCCGGTAGTGAATGGAACTGGATTTCTTTCCCTCGTTTAAGAATTGATGCAAATGAAGAAGCTCTTTCTTGGTGTGTTCTGACAATCCTGCAACCAGAATTACCTTCAACAATAACAACACTTGATGGGATAACAGCAACATCTGGTCAATCATATGGCGGTGTAAATCCTCAATGGGATCCTCTTAATTATACATTTGATAGAGTTTCCGGTTATAAAATCAATTGTCCAAGTAATGATAATTTAACTCTTTCTGTACCAGGGAAAAGGGTCGAAGAAAATACTCCAATTACATTATTCACAAATCAAGAAAACTGGGTTGGGTATTTTTGCGAAAATTCCAGTTCACCAGAAAGAGCATTAGAGAGCATTTGGGATGAATTTCAAATGGTTAAACACAAGGAATGGACTTACTTCCGCACAACACCTGGAGGTACTGTTTATTGGCTACATACTTCAAGTTCTGTAAGACCTGGTTTCAAGTATGGTCAAATGGCTGTAATCAAAATGTACAGACAACAAGATTTAGTGTGGAATACAGATAATGCCCTAGTAACATCACATCCTAAATCTCAAGTTTTTACTTATGATGAAAAAGCTGACTACACACCAATTCACGTTGAACTTGAAGCAGGTTCAGATGCAACCGAAGTTGGTGTATATGTGA
>JAWOEN010000094.1:0-11664 GCA_046482725.1 Cloacimonadales bacterium (SeqCode) | reverse complement strand
AGCAGATCGTAGGCAACTGCGAAATTTCTCAGCGCTTCAGCTGCTTGCATCCAATCTCCCCAAGCTTGGTTATATTCTCCACCTTCCGGGGTCAGTGGCGGTAAAGTGGGCGAGATATTCAGCAACGCTGCCCGAGCTCGCTCCAGAGAGGCAGGCTTGCCTTGCAGATAGTAGGCAAAGCTGTTAAATTTGGCGATTTCGCTGCGCTTGATTTCATTGATAAAGCTTGAGGCCGGATCTGTGAAATCAGCTGTAGCCAGATAAAAAATGCGATCGGCCCATTGTTTGTAAGGCGCCCTGTTTTGCCGCTGCCTGATCTGACTATTCCTCGCTGCAAAAAGCAAACGTGGATGTTCTGGGCTGATCTGAGATTTTGGTCGGGGTAGATATAATTTATCCAAAACCAGCATCTCGCGCAGAGGAACGGATTTGTAATTTGCCTCTAAAATGCCTTTACCAAAATTTAGCGGAATCTCCTGCCAGAATGGGATGTTTTCAGCTGTCAGCGATAAACCGAAAATCAGCCAAAGTATGGGAAGAAATTTAGCTTTCATTTTCTAAAGTGAAAAATCTATCTGACGCCACGCTTCATATAAAATTATTCCCACACTGTTAGCCAGATTGATCGATCTGATATCTTTGCTCATGGGAATGGTGATATTTTGGGAAGAGTATTTTTGCAAAATCGGCTCGGGAATGCCGCGTGATTCCGGACCAAAGATAAAAATATCGCCCGCCTGATATTTGATCTCAGAATATCTTCTCTCTGTCTTGGTAGTACAATAGTAGATATTATTATCGGGATATTTGTCCAAAAATTCGGACAACGAGTCGTGCAGAAAAAGCGAAAGTTTGGGCCAATAATCCAGTCCGGCTCTTTTCACCAATTTATCAGTCAGCAAAAAACGCATTGGCTTGATGATATGTAATTCTGCCTGGCAACCTACGCACAATCTGCCGATATTGCCGGTATTGGCCGGGATTTCTGGTTGATACAAGACTATTCTAAAATTTGGCTGTTTCATTTTGTCAATCTCTCCCACCGCTCGCCCCAGCGCTGATTATTACGGTCGATCTGGCTGGCGGAATATTGCAAGCGGAAAATTCTCTTATTTTCTGGTAAAAGCAAATCGTGCTCGATATTTTTATTGATCGGAAGCAAGTGCCGGCTGCAGCTTGCCTTGCTCTGAAAATTATCGGAGATAAGATAATTTAATAAATCTGTTGCTAATTTTGGCTGGCTGCTCTGCTGCAAAACGCCGCCAAATTCTGTATAAAGAAAAGTGCCCTCGGCCGGCACAAACAAGCCATACTTATCGGGCTCTGCCAAGCCTGCAAAATAATCGTAATAACTGGTGGGCGTATACAAAATCGGGGCCTGATCTGCCAAAAACATATCAGCTGCCAGATCCCAATCTGCGGGGGCTTGATAGATATTATCCTTCATACTGCGCCAAAAATGTCCATAACCATTGGGACCAAAAGCGGCAATACTCCAGATCAAAAAGGAGTTTCCCAAAGCGGAAGTGAGAGGATGTGCCATCAAAACTTGTTGCTGCCAAATCCCATCCTGGATCTCACCAAAAGTATGAGGATGATTTTCGATTTTACTCTTATTGTACAAAAAGCCCAAACTGGAATAAAAGAGGGGAATCAGTTTATCTTGCTTGCTTCTCATCCGCTTATTCATTAGGTGGAGATTATTCAATTTCACCTCAGCAAAAACACTATCTGTTATAGCTTTAGCTGCTACGATCTCATCCAATCCCAGAATCAGATCAGGCTGCTGTTGTAAGCTATCCAAATTTGAATATTCTGCATACATTTGGTAGGGATCGCTAAAAATCTGCCAGCTTATCTCACAATCAAAAATCTCGCTAAACTCAGCTAGATTGTCTTGCCAAAAATTTTCCGACACTTTGTTTTCCGTCGCGAAAATATACAATTTTTGGCTTTGAGGTTGGGCTGTATCTTCTGGCGAGCAGGCTGCCAGCAATAAGCTCAAAAGCAATAATCCGAAAATATTTTTCATTAGAAATTTCCAAAGAGAAAGGCTGCCACTACAAAATCCATTACCAAAATCATGATGCTAGAAGTCACGACAGTCAAGGTAGCCGCACGACCCACGCCTTCTGCCCCATCTTGGGTTTTACTACCCACAAAGCAACCGATGCTGGCGATGATAATTCCAAAAATCAGAGCCTTCAAGACACCGCCCCAGAGATCGGAAGGTTGAAAAAAATTGCGCATATTGGAAAAAAAAGTATAGCCGTTGATGCCATAAATATGGATAGAAAGCCAATAGGCAGAAAAGATTCCCACGATTACTGCGTAGATTTCTAATAATGGCACCATAATAGCGCTGGCCAATATTCTGGGAAAATGGATAAAGCTCAGAGGTTCGATTGCCATCGAGCGCAAGGCATCCAGCTCTTCATTTACCTTCATGGTACCCACTTCAGCTGCCATCGAAGCTCCGATCTTGCCGGTCAGCACCAAACCTGTCAGCACTGGAGCCAGCTCGATCATCGTAGCCTTGCCCACCAGCACCCCGATCAAGCTTTCCGGGATGTAGCCACTGGTTTGATAGCTGGCCTGCACACTGGTTACCAAGCCTGTAAAAGCAGAAGTGATGGTGATCAAAAAAAGCGAATCATAGCCCACCCGCTTCATCTGCTTCATTATCTGAGGCAGACGTTTTCCGAGCTGGGGAAATTGGACTAATACCAGCAGATTAAAGATCAGATAATCGCCGATAGTGGAAATAAATTTACTCATAGCTAATGTCGCGGAAGGCAGTACACTCTTTCTGGAAGAACATCTCCACCTTGCCAATCGCACCATGACGGTTTTTACCAATAATGATCTCGGCTATACCCGGCTTTTCAGTATCTTCATAATATACTTCGTCTCGATAGATAAACATCACCAAGTCGGCATCCTGCTCGATCGCTCCCGATTCACGCAAATCAGAAAGCTTGGGTCTTTTGTCATCGCGCGATTCGACTCCACGATTCAGCTGAGAAAGCGCCACAATTGGCAAGCCTAGTTCTTTGGCCAAAAGCTTTAGCGAACGCGAAATTTCCGAGATCTCCTGCTGCCTGTTTTCTCCTCGACCCCGACCATTCATCAATTGCAAATAGTCAATTACCAAAAGATCCAAGCCCTTGAGCTCAGCTTTCAATCTGCGGGTTTTAGCGCGAATATCCAAAATATTATTAGAGCCAGTATCATCGATATAGATATATTTTTCCGATAAAACTTCGGCAGCCCCGGCAATGCGCATAATTTTCTTTTGATCCATGCCAAAACCTTTCAGAATATTTTCCATATTTACTTCGGAAGCAGAGCTCAACATCCTCATCAGCAGCTCATCCGCTTCCATCTCCATCGTGAAAATTCCCACTTTCAGATCAGATTGAACTGCAGCATTGGCCACGATATTGAGGGCAAAAGAGGTCTTACCCATCGCAGGTCGAGCTGCCAAAACTATCAGCTGGCCGGGACGAAAGCCCCCGATCATACGATCCAGATCGATAAAGCCGGTGGGAACTCCCAAGATATTCTTTTTGGAAGAGGCGATCTCTTCGATATTTCTGATCGTGTTGGGAATAATTTCACTGACGCCGACAAAACTCTTTTTATTGGGTCTTTCGGCAATTTTGAAGATCGCTTCTTCAGCGCCATCGATAATATCGCTGACCGGTTGTTCATCGCGATAGCACTCTTCGATAATTTTGTTGGAAGCTGTGATCAATTGACGCAGATATGCTTTTTCCAGCACGATATTGATATGATGATCGATATTGGCACCACTGAGCACAACGTCGGATAGTTCGTTGATGAAATTCATCCCGCCAACTTTTTCCAGCAAATTGTTCTGTTTTAGTTTATCGATAATGGTGATGATATCTATCTCGATATTATCTTCAAAGAGATTGAGCATCATGCGGAAGATCGATTTGTGCGCTGAGCGATAGAAGTGATGCTCTTCGATATTTTCGATAGCTTGTGGAACTACCTGATTATCAGCCATCATGGCAGAAAGCACTGCAGCTTCGGCATTGATATCATTGGGAAGTTGTCTTTCCATTCTTTTAGCCATTTTTATATTTTCCTTAGCTTATTTAATCTTTTCATAATCTTGTTGTAATTTTTGTAAATCTATCCAAGCTGGTTTTTTCCAAGCTGCGTGCCGCAAAAGGGCAGCCGGATGATAGGTCACATAGGTTCTGAGTCCGGAGTAATAATTTTCTTGCTTGCGGTAAGCTGCCAGAGAAAGTTTTTTTTGCAGTAAAGTTTCGGCCGCTACTTTGCCCAAGACCAGCAAAAATCGAGGTTGGATAATCTCCAGCTGTTCTTGTAGAATATGGTTGCAAGCCAAGATCTCTTCCGGCTGAGGATCACGATTTTGAGGCGGACGGCACTTGACCACGTTGGTAATATAGATTTCCGAACGCTGCAGATTGATCGCTGCCAACATCTTGGTTAGCAGCTTTCCGGCCGCGCCCACAAAGGGTTTGCCCGAAATATTTTCTTCCTGGCCCGGGCCTTCGCTGATAATCATCAATTTTGCCGCTGGATCTCCTTCGCCATAGACCAGCTTATCTCTGCCGGCAGCCAAAGCACAATCCTGACAATTGGCATATTTTTCTGCCAGCTTCTGCAGCTTTGCTGCCGAGTCGAGGCTCGGCTCTGGTTGTTGGGCTTGAGGTGAAACAAAAATATCTTGAATTCCTGAAAGCTGGAGGAACTCAAGATATTGCCTAACTTGCTTGTTCTGCAAAATAATTTCCCTGATCTATTCTTCTTCGTCGAGCAGACCCATCTCTTCTACTATATAATCAGGTATTTCATTGGCTGCTATATGGTCCAAAGCCATTGAAGTAAGTTTTTTTGTGAAATTTTTTCTGACTGAATAGGGCAAATTACTCAATCTTTCTGCTTCTAAATTTGCCAATAACAAATAGAGATATGTAAAATTATTCTCTTCTAAGAATTTTTCAACTTTTGGGTTTAACATCTATCCTCCGTAAAACTTTTCTTTGATATTATCTAATCTTTCGATTCTCTTCTCTTCGCTTCTGATGATACCGATGACATCTTCGATCGCCTTTTCCAAACTATCATTGATCACCAGATATTCGAAATTTGCTATTTGGTCGATCTCACTGACGGCATTGGTCAATCTGCGCTCGATTACATCTTGTGAATCTGTGCCGCGCTTGTTCAATCTCTCTTTCAAAACTTCTTCCGAGGGTGGCAGAATAAAGATGGTAACAGCATTTACGCCTTTGCTCATTATCTGCTGGGCACCCTGAACATCCAGATCCAGTAAAACATGCTTGCCCGAATTCATCCTAGTTTCGATAAAACTGCGCGAAGTTCCATAAAGATTGCCATGTACGTTGGCATGCTCCAAAAAATCACCATTTTTGATGCGCTCTCGAAATTCGGCCTGCGAGATAAAACAGTAGTCGATGCGATCTACCTCATTGCCACGAGGTTGGCGCGTAGTAAAGGAAACAGAGTAATCAACATCGGCTTCGCGCTCCAAAACTGCTCGGCCAATGGTAGTCTTACCTCCACCGGAAGGTGCAATCAAGATAATTAGAAATTTATTTTTTTCTATATTCGTCACAATGATTAATCTTCGATAATTTTTTTGTACTGCTCGGCTGAAAGTAAATTTTCCAGTTCACTGAGGTCAGCCAGCTTGATTTTGATAATCCAACCTTCTTCAAAGGCAGATTTATTGATAGTTTCAGGAGCATCTTCCAAATCTTCGTTGATCTCGATTACTGTACCTGAAACTGGAGAGATCAAGTCTTCCACAGCTTTCACAGCTTCGATAGAACCAAAAGATTCACCAGCTTCCAAATCATCATCTTCATCGGGCAATTCCACATAGACAATATCTCCCAGCTCGTGCTGTGCATAGTCTGTGATACCATAATAAGCTTCATCGCCTTCTACTTTTAGCCATTCATGGGTTTCTGTATATAACAGTTCATCCTTTACCATAATTTCCTCCTAAAATATTTTTTGCTATACTTTTTAGCGGCTGATTAGTGTCAAGTTTTTTGAACACTACCAAACCTAACAAAATCGCCTTAGCAGAATATCGCTTTGCCAGATCATTAACAGCCTCAAATTATCTCAGCAAAAACCGAAATATCAGACTGCATAATTAGCAGCTTCTACCAAATTAAAAATCAAAATTATCCTGCAAAAAAAGCTCCTGACAAGCATCCACCACATTCGCCAAATATCCTACTCCCCGATCCTTGGTAACTTCATGCAAAGCTCGCTCCAGTCCCACAGAAGGACGATATGGGCGATGAGAGAGCATAGCTTCCACGATATCTGCCACCGAAATAATTTGTGATTCCAATAAAATCTCATCACCTTTCAATTGGCGAGGATAGCCGGTTCCATCAATTTTCTCGTGATGCTGATAGACTATCTCGGCGATCGGCCAGGGAAATTCGATAGACTTGAGGATATCGTAGCCATTTTGCGGATGCAGCTTGATGAGATTGAACTCGACTGGCGATATTTTCCCGGGTCGATTCAAGATCTCAGCCGGCACATATATTTTGCCAATATCATGGATAATAGCTGCTATTTTCAAGCCATCCAATCTATCTTCCGATAAGCCCAGTTTTCTGCCAATTGCTTCGGCCAAAACTGCCACTCTTTTTTGGTGACCGGCCGTATAGGGATCACGAATTTCTACTGCCAAAACCAAGCCCTGAACAGTCTGCTCCAAGATCCGTTTCATCTTATCCAAACTTTCTTGTAGCTCAATCTCGCTTTTTCTTCGGGATGTAATATCGACAGCTACGCCCAAAGTTCTGGATTGCTTATCGATCGTACGCAGCGGGACTTTGGTCGTCTGAACCCACTTCTCATTACCTTTTAGATCCGGTAACATTTGCTCTGAGTAAAATATAGGTTCTTGCTTCTCTTTTACATCTTGATTACTGAAAATTTGTTGATATTTATCCAAAGGTGAATTGCTGTAAGAAAAGATCTCCTCTTCTGTCTTATCTATCATCTGCTGCGGAGTAGTACCAAAAACATCTGCCATTGCCTTGTTCACCAAGACAAATCTATTCTGATAATCTTTCACGAAAATATAATCGGGTACTGTATCAATCACGTTCCATAAAAACAGCTTACTTTGGCGCAATTTCTTTTCCATATTAGATTTGTAGAGCGCCATCTTGATATTGGCATGTAGCTCTTTATCTTCAAAAGGTTTCAAGAGATAGCCAAAAGGATTGGCTTTGGTAGCTTCTTGCAAAATACTTTCGTTGGCATAGCCGGTAAGAAATATAATGGGCAAATCATATTTTTCATTAATGCTTCTGGCTGCTTCCAGGCCAGTCATATCACCCTGCAGCATTATATCCATCAGGATAAGATCCGGTTGCTGCTGTTCTACAAAACTGACAGCTTCCTCGCCACTAGAGAGGGTGCTAAGTACATCATACTGCAAGATCAAAAGCGAACGCTTGATATCTTCAGCGATGATATATTCATCTTCAACAATTAATATTTTTATCTTTTGCAAAATAACTCCTAAAAAAATCTATTTTCTGGGATTGGCAAAATTTTTCTTATTCTCATACATCCTTTCATCTGCCAAAGCCAATACGTCTTCTATGCTACAATTATCTTCAGCCCGCCAAAAGGCACAGCCTACTGCATAACTTATCTGAAAAATACTATCAGGATTCTCCCGGTTCCATTGCTTTGCCTTCTTCAATATCCGCTTCACCACGATTTTTGCTTCGCTCTGGGTCTCCGGCATCATGATCAAAAATTCATCTCCGCCATATCTGACTACTATATCTGTATCGCGCGAGGCTTCTTTCAAAATATTGGCTACCGTAACCAAAAGTTGATCACCATAAGAGTGTCCATGCTCGTCATTTACTTTTTTCAAGCCATTTACGTCAATCATCAAAAATGCAATCGAGCTTTTTTCGCGCCGCGATTTTTTCATCTCTCGTTCCAAGGCTGTAAATAGATAAAATCGATTGTAACAATTTGTCATCGAATCTCTCAAAGCTCTTATCTTCAGCTCTTCCTGCAATTGCATTCTTCTGATATCAACACTGGCATGACGCAGCAGCAGACCCAGCATGTTTACGTCATTTTTACTAAACACTCTTTCCGGCTGAGAAAAAATCATCAGAATACCGGCTTTCTCAAATTTCAGCAGCAAGAGAGATCTATCTTTGTGAATTGGAATAAAGTCAGGCATCTCTTGATCAAAATCAAAAATCAGATAGCTTTCGCGGTTGAGCTGATTGACAATTTCTTGCGGTATAATATAAGATTTGCCGTCCAGATAGAGCTGACTATCACTGATAATTACCGAAAACTCATCATCACTCTCTGTCGCATCAAAAATTATCGAATTATCAAAATTTAAAACCTCTTTCGTACTTTTTTGAATTATCTGAAAAATATCCTCTATCGCCTCTGCTGCTGCCATTTCGGTAGTTACTTCATGCAGTTTTTCTATCTTATTCTTATAATCCAGCAGCACCGATTCCATCCGAAATTTGTACACTGCCAACTCTATGGTTGCATACAGCTCCTTATCTTCAAAGGGCTTCATCAGATAGGCGTAAGATTCTAGATTTTTTATTTCTGATAGCGCATTTTTATCTAAAAAAGAGGTAATGTAAATTATTGGAATACTATATTTTTCGTTGATTTTACGAGAAGCAGCTATCCCACTCATCTCGCCCTGCAGAATTATATCCATCAGGATAACATCGGGTCTATAGATCTCCGCTGCAGCAACTGCTTCTTCTCCAGAAGCAGTGATAGCAACAACTTCATAACGATACTTCAGTAAAATCCGCTTGATATCTTCGGCAATAATACGCTCATCTTCTACTATCATTATCCGGATATTTTTCATATTTAATCCTCGTAATTTATTTAATATTCAAAATTTAGCAAATGAAAAAAATATTGCAAGATTTTTTTCCCAGCCTGCTGCTTTTTTCGCATACTGTGTAAAAAAAGTAAACAGTATATTTATAATCGTTACCTTAGCTTTACTGCCTCTAAAAAAACTGCCAATTCCCCCTTTTGGCACTTCTCAAAAATAATCTCAAAATCGAGCAAAATTGCTTTTTTCTCGCTTCGCAAAAGCTCTATTTAGCTCAGGAAAAATATTGGAAATCCCACAATTCTGAAAGATATTAAAAAAAAAAATTAAAGCTGATAATCGTATAAAAGCATTCTATAAAAGGGTTATAAGATTTTCATCCTTTTGTACTTCTCAAAAAAAGCCCAAGTTGCTCAAAAATTTCTTGACCTATCTCAAATTTTACTCACTTTTGACACAGATTTTCTCATAAGTTCTCAAACTTACTCAAATACAAAATAAAGGAGTGAAAATGTCAGGCGAATTTTTAGGCACTTTTACAAATTCGGTGAATAAACAGAAATGGGTTACCATTCCTGCTATCTTCAAAAAGAAATTCACTCCTACAGCCAAACAGACAGTTGTCGTCAGCATCGGGCCCGAAGCTAATATTGCTATCTATCCGCTGGATAATTGGAAACAAAAGATTGATGCTTTGCGCAGTGGAGACGGACGCGCCAAGATGCTATTATTGAACTTGCGCACTTTTGCCTCACATGAGCAAAAAGTAGAGGCAAACGGTCGGGTAAAGATCAGTGATGAGCTTTTGGAAATCGCTCAGATCAAAGATAAGGTAATCGTCAAAGGTGAAGGAAATTTCATCAGTGTTTGGGATCCGGAGCAGTATAAAGAATTTAGAAAGAAGCGCATGCAAGAGCACATGGCAGAATTTAGCTCATTGGATTATCAATAATGGAAAACTATCATATCCCCGTATTTTTATCAGAGTGTGTAGAAGCACTAAATTTACGCGACGAAGGCATTTATGTAGATGCCACTTTGGGTGGTGGTGGTCATTCTCAGCGAATTTTGCAAAGTGGCAAAAACATCAAGCTTTTTGCTTTTGATCAAGATCCCGACGCTATCGAGCACAATCTTACTCTGCAAGCAGCCTACCCCGACAATTTGATTTTGATTCAAGATAATTTTGCCAATCTCAGAACCCAACTTGCTCTGCATCGCATCAAAAAAATCGATGGCATCCTTTTTGATCTGGGTATCTCTTCGCATCAGATAGATCTTGATAGTCGGGGATTTAGCTTCAGTTTGGATGGCAAGCTGGATATGCGCATGGATCAATCAGGCGAGACAACAGCTGCTGACTTTATCAATAGCTCGTCTTTGGAAGAGTTGACCAAAGTTTTTCGTGAGTATGGTGAAGAGAAGCAGGCCTATAAAATAGCCAAAGCTCTGGTGCAAGTTCGGGAAGCAAAGCCTTTTGAGACAACCAAACAATTTTCAGAATTTTTAGATAAATGTACCAATAGCAACAAGCGCATCAAAACAAAAGCTCGCATCTTTCAGGCTATCCGGATCTATATCAATCGTGAGTTAGAGGTGTTGCACTCTAGTCTCACGGCTGCTATCAAGATTTTAAATCCTGGTGGTAGAATCGTGGTCTTATCTTACCATAGCCTGGAAGATCGGCTTGTAAAGCAGGTTTTTCGTTATGAAGCCGAGCCTTGCATCTGCCCGCCCGGCTTTCCGCAATGCGTCTGTGATAAAGTTTCGAGAATAAAAATATTAACCAAAAAACCCTTGGTTCCCAGCAGCAAAGAGATTGCTGAAAACAGTAGAGCCAGAAGTGCAAAATTAAGAATAGCAGAAGCGCGAGGTGAATTATGAAATTAAAAATTTTTCTAATTATTATTATCTCTTTAATTGCCATCTTTATGAATTTTATGAACAAGCATCAGATCATGCAATACTCTAGCAAAACTGAAATGTTGCTGAAGGTCATGCAATCTAAGCAGGAAATAAACCAAGATCTACTCTCTGCCAACAGCAAATTATTGGCTCGGGATCGCATCAAAAAATTGGCTTCGGAAGAATTGGGCATGATCTTTGCCGATTCCACTCCGCTCACTATCGCTCGAGATGGTAAGAGTAGATATAAACTAATCGATTTTCTGGTTCCAACTGCCGAAGCTCTGAACAGGTAGAGATGAGAATCTGCCTGCACCAGAGCTCTTGAGAAGTGGCATGGAAAAGCGTTATACTCTCTTATTATTAACGACAATTTTGCTGCTGATTGTTTGGATTGTTCAGCTTTTTTCTGTGCATTTATTAGATCCCCACAATTTAAGCGGCCAAATCTCCCTGCGCCAAAATCCCTCCAAACGGATCATTAATCCCAAACGCGGAAATATCTTCACCAGCGACCGGCAATTATTAGTCGGCTCGGTTATCCATTATCAAGCAGATCTCGATCTGATAAGCCTGAGGAATCATTGTCAGCGCAATGCTGTGAATTATAGCGCTCTCAGCGATAGCCTCAGCGTAATAATGAGTAAATATACTGGCGCCTCAGCCTCCAGAATAAAGCAGCGCTTAACCTCGAAAAAAAAATCTGTCATGATCGATAATGATATTTCCGAACGCAATATTCTCCAACTAAAAGCAGCATTCTTTCAAAGGAAAATTCCCGGACTGGTTGTTAGCTTCAGCAAGATCGAGCGCACCTATCCCAAAGGTAAATTGGCTTCCAG
>JAWOEN010000046.1:0-14195 GCA_046482725.1 Cloacimonadales bacterium (SeqCode) | reverse complement strand
TTTTGGATTAAGCTTTATAACTAAATTATTTTGCTCTTGATCCTTCATTAATTTAAAAAGAGAATCTACACCTACTTTTCCCATTTCAACAGCTGGCTGTCGAACTGTCGTTAAATATGGCTTTAGTTCAGAAGCAAAGGGATGATCATCAAAACCTACCACGGATATATCTTCTGGCACTTCATAACCCTTTTGTGTTAATGCATTGATAACACCAAAGGCAATATGGTCATCACCAGCAAGTATAGCTGTTGGTAAATCCTCCGCTTCTATCCATTGTTCAGTGATACGATAACCTGTTGAAATTTCGTAGTCTCCACGTTCTAATTTATAAGGCTTTAAACCAATCTCTTCTAAGGCAGTCTCAAATCCTTGACCTCTTTTAATAGCTGACAAGAAACTTTCTGGTCCTCCAATGTAGGCTATTCTTTCATGGCCCAACTCAAGTAAGTGCCGTGTGGCTTCATAAGCACCTTTAAAGTTGTCTACACATTTGAGAAGAGAGAAAGATGGAGGTTGGTCCATCAGCTCCCCCAATAATTCCGATTGCACCCGCTTCTGAAGCGGAAAATCCTAACAAGACAGAACCTATAAAGGTGGCAAAAATTCCAAATTGCGCTGCAGCACCCAGCAAAATCAGTTTGGGATTAGCTATCAAGGCAGAGAAATCTGTCATAGCACCAATACCTAGAAAAATCAAAGGTGGATAAATGCCCATCTTTACTCCCATATAGAGCAAGTTTAGCACAGATCCATCTGAGTCTACTCCCATTGTACCAGGCAGATTTGCCAAAATCATACCAAAACCGATTGGTACCAAGAGAAGTGGCTCGTACTGTTTTCTGATACCCAAAAAGATAAAAACCAATCCGATAATAATCATAATCAGATAGTTCCAAGCTAATTGAGCCACACCAGTCGTCTCAAAAAAGTTTAGTAATTCAGCCATCTACTACTCTCCTATCTCCACCAGAACTTGACCTTCCTGCACATTTTCTCCTTGGCTCACGGCGATTTTCGAAATCTTTCCACTGCTTGTAGCGTTGATCTCAGATTCCATCTTCATCGCTTCCAGTATCAAGATGGGATCGCCAATTTGCACACTGTCGCCTTCTTTTACCAACAAGCTGTGAATCTGCCCCGGAATAGGAGCTAGCACCGAGCCGGCACCAGCTACCGCTTTGGGCTTCGAATTTAGCGAGGGAGTAGCTACTGTTTTTTGGGATCTGACCAATTTGGGAGTTTTGGTCTCTTCATGCTCTACCTCGACGTAATATGTTCCATTATTGACTTCTACTACGATCGAATCGCCTTTGTATTCCAAAATTTTGGCTTTATACTTATCTTTATTGATCTTGAATTTATATGTCTTCATCAGAATTTCCTCCGTGCTTTGAAAAATGTTTTGTTGGGAAAGCTTACCTTATTGGCAGAGCGCCACATGCTGAGCGGAGCGCGCTTCCAGGTAAGATTCAATTTATTGCGTTCTTCCACTTCCAATTCATGCAGATAGATCGCACTGACAACCGCCACAATAGCATCATTACTAAGATTACCATCAGCAGCTGTAATCTTCTTTATCTTTCGCTGCTTGCTATTATCTTTGGCTTTGGCTTGGCGTTCTTTACGATCTTCCCATTTGTTCAGATGTTGCAATAAGCCTATCAGAAAACCGACAAGAATCAAACTTAGGAAGACTACAACCATACCAATTAGCACAATTGACCAATTATAGCTATTTTCGATTTTCCTAAACTTCTTGATCGCAGCTCTGATCTCAGCTACTGTGATTTCAGATTCACTTACAATCTGCTCTGCTTCAAGCTCTTCTTGCAATAGATGCTCAAGTTTTTTGAGAGGAACATCATGCTGAAAACTTACCTCCCGAAAGGTAGCTTCTGTATCTATCGAAATCTCTTCGGAAGCATAGCAAAGCGACAAACTGATCAGCATCACTATTAAAATTATTTTTTTCATAGTTCCACCAAATTTATAAAGGTATGTTGCCGTGTTTACGCGGAAGATTGGTATCTTGCTTGGTCGCCAACATTTCCAAAGATCTGATAATCCTGAATCTGCTGGTTGCCGGCTCGATCACATCATCGATATAGCCCTTCTCTGCAGCTCGATAAGGATTGGCAAAATTGTCTTTGTACTCCTGCTCTTTTTCAGCAATCACTTTTTCCGGATCGGCAGCACCTTTCACATCCTTGCGGAATACGATTTCCACAGCGCCTTTGGGTCCCATCACGGCGATTTCGGCATTGGGCCACGCATAGACTACATCAGCGCGCATATGACGTGAATTCATCACACAGTAGGCTCCGCCATAAGCTTTGCGCAAGATAATGGTGATCTTGGGAACAGTTGCTTCAGCAAAAGCATAAAGCAGTTTGGCTCCGTGTCGGATAATGCCGTTGTGTTCTTGATTGGATCCGGGTAAGAAGCCGGGAACATCTTCCAAGACAACCAAAGGAATATTGAAAGAATCGCAAAAACGCACAAAACGCGCAGCTTTTACGCTAGCATTAATATCCAAAACTCCGGCTAATACTTTGGGCTGATTGGCCACAAAGCCGACTGTCTGTCCATTCATCCTACCATAACCCACCACAATATTGGCTGCATAGTTTCTAGCCACTTCCAAAAAGTCGTTATCATCAGTCAGCGAGTGGATAATATCCAAAATATCGTAAGGCTTGTTAGGATTTTCCGGGATCAAAGAGTTCAGCTCTTCACAGCGTCGATCGATGGTATCGGTCGTAGCTACAAAAGGAGGATCCTCCATATTGTTTAGAGGCAGGTACCCGATCAGATTTCTCATCAGCGAGATAGTTTCTTCTTCATCTTCTGTAACAAAATGGGCTACGCCGCTCTTGCTACCGTGCACCATTGCTCCGCCCAAATTATCAGTTGTGATATCTTCGTTCAGAACAGTTTTCACAACTTTGGGACCGGTTACAAACATATAGCTGGTTTGCTTGTTCATCACGATGAAGTCTGTGATAGCGGGCGAATATACAGCACCACCGGCACAAGGCCCCATAATAGCGCTAATCTGAGGAACTACTCCCGAAGCCATCACATTTTTTAGAAAAATATCAGCATAGCCGGCTAGGGCATCTACACCTTCTTGCACTCGAGCCCCGCCTGAATCGTTTAAGCCAATAATGGGAGCCCCCATTTTCATTGCCATATCCATCACTTTACAGATCTTTTCAGAATGTGTTTTGGATAGTGAACCACCGATCACGGTGAAATCTTGAGCATAGACATAGACGATTCTACCATCAATAGTGCCGTAACCAGTAACCACACCATCGCCGATAGGTTTCTTTTTTTCCATCCCAAAATCTGTGCAGCGATGAGTTTTGAACATATCAAATTCTTCAAAACTATCGGGATCTAGCAGCAGATTTAATCTTTCCCGGGCAGTTAATTTGCCCTTTTCATGTTGAGCAGCAATCCGCTTTTCCCCGCCACCAAGGCGAGCTTCTTCGCGTTTTGCCTGCAAATTCGCAATCTTTTGTTCCATATATTTTTTCTCCTTTAAAATCAACGTCTTTTCCAGTGTAAAATTTTGAAATTTGTCTTCTAAGGCAAGCTATATTTAGCAGTTAGAGCATTTTTTTCTAGGTAAGGTAATTTTTGGGAAACAGCAAGCTGACTTCAAAATCAGATAGAACAAGTTACAGCAACTCCAAACTTATTACTACTGACATCTTCAGGCTGATTTTTGCAGAGAAGAGAGCTGCTATTTGACTGTTTAGCAGCTTAAATTTTACTGATCTCGGTTTCTGCCGATCGCTTTGGCAAAAAAAATTGGTTCCCTCCGCTACAGAAGAGAACCAATTTCACTAATCAATATTCTTCAATAATTATTTATGCTTTTCTTGGCAAAGTTCTAGCAAGACCCCGCCAGTTGCTTTGGGATGCAAAAAGGCAATATCTGCCTGATGTGCTCCGGGTCGTGGCGCTTTATCGATCAATCTGACGCCATCCTCGGCCAACTGATCCAAGCGAGCTTGCAGATTGTCTGTGGCAAAAGCGATATGATGCACACCTTCGCCTTTTTTCTCGATGAATTTAGCGATCGGACTCTCGGGAGAGGTAGCTTCCAAAAGCTCGATTCTCACCTCTTTGCCTACGGGCAAAAAAGCTACCTTCACCTTCTGCGATTCCACTACTTCAGTTGCTTCCAGCTCCAAACCCAGCTGCTGATAGATCTTTACAGCTGCATCCAAGTTTTTGACAGCAATGCCGATGTGACTAACTTTTTTGATCATCTCTGCCCCACCTTCAGCGCTTTGTCCGCCAAATCGAAACCCAATTTCAATGCTTTGCTGTTGAGATCGAGAAAAGCCGGCTTCACAGATTCTGCTACAGCTTGCTTCAGGGCAGTCATTGAGACCACTTTTGTCACTTTCACCAAAAATGCCAAACTAAGGATATTGGTTGGCAAAGCCGTGCCGAGTTTTTCGATAGCCAAATCGGTGAAAGGCTGTTCGTAGACAGCACCTTCCAAAACAGCTACATTCTTTACAAAGGTAGTATCGACAATGATTATTCCATTAGCCCGCATATTGGGAACATATTTATCGCATGCTTCTTGAGTGAGAGCAAGTAATACATCAAAATGGATCGCTTCGGGAAAATCAAATTCATCATTGGAAATGATAACATCTGCCCGGGAAGCTCCTCCCCGAGATTCCGGTCCATAACTTTGGGTCTGAGTAACATTGACGCCATCGATCACTGCAGCTTTCGCCAAAATGATGCCGGCCGTAATCAAACCTTGTCCACCACTTCCACTTAATCTTATCTCTTGTTTGAATTTTTTCATTTTTTGTCTCCTTGCTTCTCTTGGAGAGATTGAATCAATTCTGCGTAGCGCTGAGTATATTCGGGTTGATCAATATTCACCATCACGCCGCGGGGATATTTACCTTCGGTTTTTTCAGCAGGCAATTTAGCAAATGCCTCGAAGGGAATAGCTCTTTCTTTCATATCTTTTAGCATCATGGGAGCAGAACCTTTTTTATTCAATCTGCCATAAATCACCGGGCAAGCACTGACAACTTCTACCAAAGAAAATCCTTTGTGAGCAAAAGCTTGCTTGATCAACGCTTGGGCTTCTACCACATGATAGGCTGTGGTTCTGGCCACAAAAGTGGCTCCGGCGCCCTGAACCAATTTGCAGAGATCAAACACAGGATCGATATTGCCATACTGGGTAGTAGTAGCCCGATCTCCGGTAGGAGTGGTAGGCGAATATTGTCCGCCTGTCATTCCATAGATATTGTTATTGATCACAATCACTGTCAGGTCGATATTGCGTCGAGCTGCATGAATCAGGTGATTGCCGCCGATAGCAGAAGAATCGCCGTCACCGGTAACCACACAAACATTCATATGCGGCTTCACCATTTTGATGCCAGTGGCAAAAGGAATGGCCCGACCGTGTAATGTGTGCAGTGTATTAAAATCTACATAGACCGGCATGCGGCTAGAACAGCCGATTCCGGAAACCATTGCCATGTCGTCTTTTTCATAACCCAGCTCACCTACTGCCCGGATAATAGCTCCCAAAACTGTACCATTGGAACAGCCGGGACACCAAACATGAGGAAATTTCTTACCATGTCTCAAGAATTTATGGATTCTTTTTTGAGGTATTTTCATCGTCTCACCTCCTTGATCGCTTCTGTGATTTCGTCGGGAGTAATCAGCTCTCCGTTTGTTTTCTGGATGGCGTGAAATTTGATATTGCTCTTGCGCAATACGCGTTGCAATTCACTTAGTAGATGTCCTTCATTCAGCTCGGGTACGACTACAGCTTTCACGTTTTTGAATCTTTCGCGCACTACATCATCGGGGAAAGGCCAGATGGTGAGAGGTCGCAATAAACCAACTTTTCGGTTTTTGGCGCGGGCAGTACGCACAGCTTCTTTGGCTGCTCGCGAAGTAATACCGGCGGCAAAGATAGCGATGCGGGCATCATCCATTTCATAATCTCTCACTTGAATCAGATCATCCAAATGATGGGTAATCTTTTTCTTTAATCTTTCATTTTGGATATTTGCCTCGTCAGCGCGATTGGTAGGAAATCCTTTGCTGTCATGCGTCAGGCCGGTTACATGAAAACGATAACCTTCCCCAAAGCTGGCAACGGGACTGATATATTTGGCAGTATCAGGATAGTGTTGATACCATTCTGGCGGAATGGTCGGCTTGATGCGCTTGATTAATTTATGTTCATCGATTTCAGGGATCTCCACAGCTTCGCGCATATGTCCCAAAACTTCATCGGATAGTAAAACCACACAGGTACGATATTTTTCAGCCAAGTTGACTGCTCTGATCGAGAGTTCATAGCTTTCCATCACAGAGTTTGGATACAAGACTATGGCCGGAGCATCGCCATGATTTCCCCAACGTGCTTGCATAATATCAGATTGAGAAGGTTTGGTGGGCAGCCCTGTACTGGGTCCGCCTCGCATCACATTCACTACCACACAAGGAGTTTCGGTGATTTTGGCATAGCCCATTCCTTCCTGCATCAGAGAAAAACCGGGACCACTGGTGGCAGTCATAGTTTTGGCACCAGCCAAAGAACCACCGATAATAGCAGCGATACTGGCAATTTCATCTTCCATTTGGATAAAGGTGCCGCCTCGTTTGGGCAATTCTACTGATAAAACTTCAGCGATCTCAGTGGACGGAGTAATCGGATAACCCGCAAAGAAATTTACACCTGCTGCCAAAGCACCACGCGCGATTGCTTCATTTCCCTGCATCAATACTACATTTTTTTTGATTTGTTTCTTTGCCATTTTCTACCTCTTTGCTCCTGTAATCGCAAAATCAGGACACATCCTGTCACACAGTTCACAATGAATACATTTCTCAGGTGCTTTCACATAAGGGCCACCGTCGGGACGTAGACCCAAAGTGCCGGTAGGGCAAAATGCTACACATATTCCGCATTTCTTACACCAGTCGTGATAAATATAAACCGGGCTGTCATTATAATCACCCTCGGTTTTCACTTCATTTATCTCGACCTCCATTTTGACGGGTGAATCTTTCTCTTTGATGACCATCCCGTCTCGGCTTTTGTTTACCTTGTCGGACATAATTTTCTCCCATTTTTTTTTCTGTTGATATTTATTTCTTTCATAAGCTTGGTTTGGTTAGTTTGATTTGTGATTTTCGCGCAGTTACAGAACCTCCACCGTTCTGATCCAGTTAAATTCTCGCCTGTATCATCCAGACACATAATTTTGCTCCTTAGAAGCCGTTATATAAGAAAAGCGCTTTCGTAAGAGATTTTTTATTTTACGAAAACGACTCTGTTTTTTCCTATATATATTCCAGTTCAGATATTCTATCTCGAAGCTCAGCAGCTCGCTCAAAATCCAAAGCTGCTGCAGCTGCCTTCATCTCGGCTGTCAGCAATTCGATAACTTTTTCTCGGCTATCCAATTCAAGATATTGCATAAACTTATCTTTCTCACTACTGCTGCTATTAGGCTTCGCTTTCTGATATCCTGCCGCCACAGTTGTAGATGCCATTATGTCGTCAATATTTTTTTTGATAGTTTGGGGAGTAATGCCATTTGCCTGATTATACTCCAGCTGTTTGGCCCGCCTTCTAGCGGTCTCCGAGATGGTAAAGCGCATCGCGTCAGAAATTCTTTCCGCGTAGAAAATAACCTTGCCTTCCACGTTTCTGGCAGCTCGTCCGGCAGTTTGGATCAAAGAGCGGGTGGAACGCAAAAACCCGGCTTTATCCGCATCCAAAATCGCCACCAAAGATACTTCGGGTAGATCCAGGCCTTCGCGCAACAGGTTCACCCCAATCAAAACATCGATCTCGCCCAAGCGCAGATCCCGAATAATCTGAGAGCGCTCCATGGTTTTTATCTCACTGTGCAGATAGCGAGATTTGATGCCGGCTTTTTTCATATAAGTCGAGAGATCTTCTGCCATCTTCTTGGTGAGAGTTGTCACCAAGATTCGTTCTTTTTTGGGCAAACGCAGCCGTACTTCTTCCAAGAGATCATCCACTTGTGTGGCTACCGGCCTCACCTCGATTTCAGGATCCAATAAGCCGGTGGGACGAATTACCTGCTCGATAAACTCGCCGTTTGTCTTTTCCAATTCATAATCACCGGGTGTAGCAGAAACATAGATGATCTGCGGATGTTTCTCTTCAAATTCTTCGAAGCGCAAAGGACGATTGTCGAAGGCGGAAGGCAAGCGAAAACCATATTCCACCAGATTTTTCTTGCGCGAATAATCTCCGGCGTACATGGCTCTTACTTGTGGCAAGCTGGCATGAGATTCATCGATTACCATCAGATAGTCTTCCGGGAAAAAATCTAGCAGTGTATTGGGCGGATCCCCCGGTTTGGCTCCGGTCAGATGTCGGGAATAATTTTCTATCCCGGAACAAAATCCCAGCTCTTTCAGCATCTCCATATCAAAATTCGTACGCTGCTCCAAACGCTGAGCTTCCAGCAATTTTCCTTCAAACTCAAATTGTTTTAGGCGCTCTTTCAGCTCTGCTTTGATGCTGACCAGCGCTTTTTTTAGCATTTTATCTGAAGTGATGAAATGATTAGCCGGATAGATGGGATACTCTTCCACCTCTTCAATAATATGATTATCCAGAGGATTGATGCGCGTGATACGCTCGATCTCATCTCCAAAAAATTCCACCCGAATCGAATTTTCCAAATAGGCCGGATAGATCTCCACAATATCACCGTTCACGCGAAAAGCTCCCCGCTGAAAAGCGATATCATTTCTACCATAATTGATATTTACCAAATCTGCTAAAAGCTGATCTCGATCGATAAAATCTCCCACCTTAATGCGCAGATGAGCCTTGTTATACTCTTCGGGAATTCCCAGACCATAGATACAAGAAACGCTGGCAACCACAATGGTATCGGGGCGTTCCATTAAGCTCATGGTGGCGTGCAAACGCAATTTTTCGATGGCGCTATTGACGTCAGAATCTTTTTCAATATAGATATCTCGCCCCGGAATGTAGGCTTCGGGCTGATAGTAGTCGTAATAGCTGATAAAAAATTCTACCGCATTATCGGGAAAAAGCAGTTTCAATTCGCCATACAATTGGGCTGCCAAAGTTTTGTTGTGAGACAAGATCAAGGTTGGCTTTTTTACCGCTTGAATGACGTTGGCAATGGTGAACGTTTTACCCGAGCCGGTAACACCCAACAAGGTCTGATACGCTTCTCCATTATTTATACCTTCCACCAGCTGCGCTATGGCCTGAGGCTGATCTCCGGTCGGCTGATATTTTGAGACAATTTTAAAATCCGGCATCATCATCCTTTTTTCTCTAGTTTAATCTTATCACTTTTCTTGCTTGATAATTGGGAAGTAAAATTATCCCTCAGAGCAGAGCGTCAAGCAAAAAAGCGGCAAGATAGCAAGATTGATATTTCAGAAATTTTCGCTTTGATAAAAGAGATTTAGGTCAGGCAGCGTAAGCTATTTTTTAGTACTTCCACCGTGATCTGATTACTATTTTCTAGCAGAGGAATTTCTCCATCCAAATATAACGGTAGTGGTTGTTCGGCACAAATTGTAAATTTTGGAGCCTGCAAAACTTCTACTTCCGGCTGTTGCAAATGTTTGCCGCGGCGGGCGCTGGGTAAAAGGCGCAGCAATCTTTTCCGGGTCAGTCCACTGACAATCCCGATATCCAGCAAACCATCATCCGGTTTGGCGTTGGGAGTCAGCCGAAAGCCATTGCCGCAATATTGTCCATTGCCCACACTGAAGAGAATGAAATCTATCTTCCGGCTGCTCTCACCTATTTGCAAAGTGGCCTGATAATTTTGATAGCGCATCATCGCCTGGGCGATAGCTACTAAATAGCGCGAAAAACCTTTTAGATGCTGCAACGCATTGACATTTTTGGCTACTACCGCATCGAAGCCCAAGCCCAAGGAATTGAGAAAATAATGTCCTTCCACCCGACCCAGATCGAGCTGAATAATTTTATTTTGTTGTAATCTTTGCACTGCTCTTTTGATCTCGTGAGGCAGATTAAAAATTCGGGCAAAATCATTGCCTGTACCTTCGGGGATCATGCCAAAAACTACTAGCTCCTGCTTGCCGCTCTGCATAATGCCATTCACCACTTCGTTGGCAGTACCATCTCCGCCCACAGCGATAATTCTGCAAAATCCGCTATCAGCTGCTTGCCGAGCCATTTCCCGAGCATGTCCGGGATATTTGGTCAGGGCAATCTCATAATCAAAAGAGTAACGGTTGAGGTTGAGGATAAGTTGATTGATTTTTTGGCCACTCTTGCCGTGTCCGGCGGTGGAATTAACGATAAACATCCATTTGCTTTTATTTGAGTTAAGATCATTCATCTGAATATTAGCGCCTTTTATGATTTTTTTGCAATCGTTTCAGGATAAAGACAAATTCGCCTTTGGGCAAGCCTTCGGTCATGGTTATCAGCTCATCGAGGCTGCCCCAAAAAAATCTTTCTTGTGGCATGGTAAGCTTGTAAGCGATAATAGCTTGGCGCTGAGCGCCGACATTTTTGCGGAAGGCTTGCAGCAACTGTTTCAGTCGGTAAGGTGCTTCCAAAAATATGATATCGTATTGCTGAGGTAATTTTTTCAAAGCCAATTTTCGTTGATCTTTATTGGCTGGTAAAAAGCCGTAGTAGAGGAATTGATCCAGAGCAATTCCGCTGCCCATCAGGGCGCCCATCAAACTAGAAGCTCCCGGCAGTGGTACCACCTGAATGCCCGATTGATGACAGCGCTCCACCAAGCTATTACCAGGATCGGCAAAAAGTGGTGCTCCCGCATCACTGATCAGGGCCGCAGTTTGTTGCCCCAGTAGCAGTCGCTCTAAAATGTGGGGAGTTTGCTCTGTCTCATTATGCTCGTTCAGCAGCTCCAGCTCTTTTTTTATTTCATAACCTTTTAGCAATTTGCTGCCCATTTTGCGCTCTTCGCAGATCACAAAATCTACTTCTTGCAGAACGCGCAAGGCCCGCAACGTGATATCTTCAGCATTGCCAATCGGGGTGGCGACCACATAGAGTTTACTCTTTGATGACATAATCGATTTTTCCTTGAAAATTTTTGCGATAAAAGATGAAAGCTCCAGCCACAACCAAAATGAGTGATAAGATCAGACCAAGCAAAGAAAGTTTCAGGCTGAGCGCATAAGATTCCGGCTCGAATTTCAGCTCGATTTGATGCGTTCCGGCCGGCACTTTGAGACCGCGTAAGATGTAATTCGTAGCAAAAATTTCGCTCTCTTCTCCATCGATAAAAGCTTTCCAACCTGCCGGATAGTAAATCTCGGAGATCACCAAAAAGGCTGTCGTATCGGTGCTTGCAGTAAAATTGAGCTGATGCAACCCAAAATCCTCTCGCTCTACATTTGCTTGCTGGGGTGCAGCTACCCCAGAGATTTCCCGCTCCACAATCGCTGTGGTGGCCGGATCAAAACTGCTCTGATTCAGTCTCTGCCAAATCTGCTCGGGTTGAGCAATATATTCCAGATCTTCCACAAACCAAGCTCGTGGCAAATACTCTTTATTTTTATAGATGGTCATTTTCTCTTGCCGATCATAAGCGGCGAATTCCAGATTTCGCAAAGGCAATTTTTGGTCAAAAATCACATATTTGGCATTGAGCATGTTAATGATATTCCAATTAATCGGGACTCGATCTTGAAGTTCTTCATTCATACAGTGTTGGATAATATCCTGATAACGTTGCAATTTGGCTCCGTGATATCCACCCAAACTCTGATGATAATAGCCCCAGCGATTTTGTCCGAATTCACCAGCCAGCGGATAGATGCGAAAAATTTCAGGATCAGATAGCAAAAACTTATCTGCTTCACTTTTTTCATAAGTTTGCTGGATATTGGCAGCAGGTGTGATATTGACTAGAAAACGTTTGTTCATGATTCCCAAATCTACCCCAACCAAAAGAGCAATAACTAGCAAAAAGGGAGTTGCTTTCATTTTTTTTCGAGCTAACATCATTACAGAAATTAGCGCCAAAGCAACTATCACCAGCGAATGAGCTGCATCTTTTACCAATGCATCAAATCGCATATCTTTAAGCTGCTCCAATTGCTGAGGATTATAGCGAGCTGTTTCGCTGCTTTTCAATAAGCCGTACTCTTCAAATATCCCTCCGGAAAGCAGGATAAGGATAAAAATCCCGAGCGCTGTGAACAAAGCTATTTTGGAAAGTTTAAATATTTTTTCTGAGCGCAGCTTGTCTTGCGCTGCAGCCAACAAGCTCTTCAAACCAAAACCGGCTAGGACGACGACCGCAAATTGCAACAACACCAAAATCATGGCAGGAACGCGAAATTTATTGAAGTAAGGAAAGTAATTGTGCATGAAATTTGTCAGCAGCGGGAAATGTCTGCCAAAAGAGAGCAGCAAAGAAACTAGCGATACGGTCAGCAAGATTTTCACCAGATTATTTTTACTGTAAAAAATAGCAAAAATTGCCAAGAGAAAGATCAGCACTCCCATATACATACTGGTTTGCGTAAATGGCATCCAACCCCAATATAGCGGGCTGACTCCTCCGAAGAAATTGGCAACCAAAAAACTCAAGGTCTCAGCCGGATGAAAGCTCCAACTGGTAGCATAACCTCTTTCCAAACCGGAAGCTCCGCCACGCATGGTATATTCTCCATACTCCAAAGTACTGAGATAGGGCTGAGCAATTGCCAAGAGCGAAACAAGGCCTGCCCCCAAAAGCAACAAAGTAAAGCTCGAAAATGCTTTGATTTTTCGCTGACGAATAGCTTCCACCAATTTGAAAATCCAAAAAATGGCCAGCATGATAAAAGTATAGTAAGTAATCTGAGGATGGTTTTCTCGCATCTGCCCAATGATGAAAAGTGAGGTGAGCCCCATTGCCAAAACAGAGCGCGATCTCCAAAGATAATGAACTGCCCAAAATATCCAAGGTAGATAGACTACCGCCTTAAATTTGCTATTATGGCCGATTTCGATCAGACCAACAAAATGAGGTGAAAGGGCAAAAGCCAAGGCAGCTATAAAAGCCGGCAATGCTTCAAAACCCAGATGCAGCATCAAAATATAGACACCCAAACCCATCATAAAAAGCAAAAAAACACGCCAGTTCATCACCTTGTTGGTAACTCTTTGCAGCTGATTTATATAGGGATATTTGCTGGCAAAAGAGGTAAGATAGGAAGGCATCCCACCAAAAATCGCCGGGTTCCAAAGCGCCTGATCGTCATTATTGGCATTATACTCTTTCAGCTGCTGAGCTGAACTGCGCCACTGAATCGTATCAGAAGCCGGCGGTAGATAATTTTGGAAAGCTACCTGAAAATGCAAAGCTGAAATAATAATAAAGAGTAATCCCAATAAAATCAGATGGCGATATCTTCCTGTAAAAAGCTGATCCAATAAGCTTGGCTTGGCTATTTCCGGGACTATCTCTCTCTGTTTTTTTCTATTTTTTTTTGACATAAAACCTCATTCTCGTTCGTTTTTTTATTTTCTATGAAAAATATCGAGCTACTTTTATGGTCAAGAAATATTAGCTTTTCAGCGCTGCTAATTTGGGAAAAGAGATAAATCTAAAAAAATTGGCAAAAAAAATAAGCTCCAGTCTGGACTGAAGCTTACTATTTTATATTTTGTGAAATGTTCATAAACAGAATCTCCTTCAAAGTATCTTTCGCAAGTCTTGGCAACAAAATGTCTTTGCCACTATCTCACTTTGTAGCGATCTTTTCTGTCATTCCATCTGCTCAGCATGTTTTTCATGATTCCTCCTTTTTTATTCTGGCTTATCTCTTTCTATCTCTTCTGCGACTAATTTTAGTAAACCGAAGTTTGCTTTTTTTGACTAAACCGACTTTTCTCACTGCTCCAGCGGGTAATTAGGTTTTTGTGTTTCATCACTCCTCCTTGCGCTTCTGCTCTCTTTTCCATCATCTTCTCCTGCTTGCTTATTGCTAATTTAATTGGGATAATTTCCTGTAAAAAATTTACTTGGTATAACGAGTCTTCTTTTGACTCCAGCGACTGATCATGTTGCTTTGTTTCATCTCTATCTCCTTTTATAGTTTATAGTTATTTTTATTCTTCTCTCTTCATCTCACTTTTTTCACTTATG
>JAWOEN010000210.1:0-5140 GCA_046482725.1 Cloacimonadales bacterium (SeqCode) | reverse complement strand
GCCCGATACTCGGGTCTACGGCGCGACAAGAAAGAAAAAAATGGAAGCCGGCAGTAATTTTGAGCGGGGGAGTGAGGCTTGTGCGCCCACTGGCGCATTGAGTTGGTTGCTGAATTGTGGAAAAAGATATTTATCAACGAACCCCAGTGGAATAGTCTCGTACCTCGAATTCCACGGGGCAGGCTAACCGAACAAGAAGAAAGGTTTTAAATGGCGGTGATCTTGAGCTGGGGAGTGAGGCTTGTGCGCCCACTGGCGCATTGGGCTGGTGGCTGATTTGTGGAAAAAGAGAAGAATTTTCAACGAACCCGGAAATCGAAAGAAAAAAGGAAAAAGAAATCAGCCTACGCCCGATACTCGGGTCTACGGCGCGACAAGAAAGAAAAAGATGGAAGACAGCAGTTATCTTGAGCTGGGGAGTGAGGTTTAAATCTGGATCTACAAAGCATTTGGGAAAAACTAGCAGCTCAGCAAGAAGATTGCTAAAAAATCATTTGACAGCAAATTACTCTCCCTTAATTTTTCTCCAGAAATTGAAGATTTTTTCTGGTTGTACTAGTGTGAGTTTTCGGATTCTATCAATTTCAGCCAGCTCGCCAACTGTAGAACCAGCCTTATTTAGAACTAGCAATTAGGAGGAAAATTATGAACTTAAATAGATTTACGATCAAAGCGCAGGAAAGCATCGAAAAGGCCAGATTTATCGCTGAAGATAATCAGAATCAGGAGATAAATTCACTGCATATTCTCAGCGGGGCTTTGCAAGTGGATGCCAGTATATTAAATTCGATTCTGCGTAAATTGGGAATCAATCTTGCCAATCTGGAAGCTGCCATCGAGCAAGAACTCGCCAAGTTGCCGCAAGCGGTAGGCGGGCAAGTTTATCTGTCTCAGGATGGTTTGCAAGCTTTGAATCAGGCTGAAAAAGAAGCTAAAAAATTGCAGGATGAATATATCAGTTTAGAACATATTTTATTGGCAATTTTGGAGACAACTTGTCTAGCCCGCAAAGTTTTGGACAATTTTCAGATCGACCGCAACTTGCTGCTGAAAGCGCTGAAAGATGTGCGTGGTAATCAGCGGGTGCAATCGCAAAATCCCGAATCGCAATATCAGGTTTTGGAAAAATATGCTCGCAATCTAACCAAATTGGCCAAGCTGGAACAACTGGATCCGGTGATTGGTCGCGATGATGAGATCCGGCGCACGATTCAGATTATCTCACGCCGCCGCAAGAATAATCCGGTTTTGATCGGAGAGCCGGGCGTGGGAAAAACAGCGATCGTCGAAGGTTTGGCCAAGCGCATTATCGAGGATGATGTGCCGGAAAATCTGAAAGGCAAAGATCTGCTAGAGTTGGATCTGGCTTCGATGTTGGCCGGTGCCAAGTTCCGAGGCGAATTTGAAGAGCGCCTAAAAGCCGTCTTGAAAGAGATCGAAAAAGCTGAGGGTCAGATAATTTTGTTTATTGATGAGATTCACACAGTGGTAGGCGCGGGTGCTGCCGAAGGTGCAGTGGATGCATCCAATATGCTGAAGCCGGCTTTGGCCCGCGGTGTGCTTCATTGTATCGGAGCCACCACTTTGGATGAATATCGCAAATATATCGAGAAAGATGCCGCTCTGGAGCGGCGCTTCCAACCTGTGATGGTTTCCGAACCCAGCGTGGAAGATAGTATCAGTATTTTGCGGGGAATCAAGGAAAAATATGAAGTGCACCACGGTGTGCAGATTACCGATAGCGCTTTGGTGAGCGCCGCTGTGATGGCAGATCGCTATATCACAGATCGCTTTCTACCCGATAAGGCGATCGACTTGGTGGATGAAGCTTGCGCCTATCTGAAATTGCAGATCGATTCGATGCCGGAAGAGCTGGACGAGCTCAATCGCCGCATTCGCCAGATCGAGATCGAGCGTATCTCATTGAAAAAAGATAAATCGGCTCAGGGCAAAGAGAGATTGCAAAAACTCGAAGCTGAGATGCAGGGTGCCAAAGAGAAGTTCAATCATCTAAAAATGCGCTGGCAAAGCGAAAAGGAGATTTTGAACAAATTGAGCGCCATCTCCGAAGCTATCGAAAAGACAAAGAATGAGGCTGAGATCGCCGAGCGTAATGGTCAGTATGAAAAAGCTGCCGAGCTGAAATATGGCAAACTGGCTGAGCAGCAAAAAGAATTTGCCGAGTGGAAAGCCAAGTTGGCAGAGATTCCACCCGAAGAGCAGCTTTTGAAAGAAGAGATCGATGATGAAGTGATCTCGGAAATTGTCTCGCGCTGGAGCGGCATTCCCATCAGTAAATTAATGCAATCGGAGCTGCAGAAATTGCGAACCATGGAAACGCATTTGTCTCAACGCGTGATCGGGCAGCAAGAGGGTATCGCAGCAGTTTCCAATGCTATTCGCCGCTCGCGCAGTGGCATCAGCGATGCTAGCAAGCCGATCGGATCCTTCCTCTTTTTGGGTCCGACCGGAGTGGGTAAAACCGAGCTGGCCAAAGCTCTGGCCGAATTTATGTTTGATACGGAAAAATCGATCATTCGCATCGATATGAGCGAATTTATGGAGAAACATTCGGTGGCTCGACTGATCGGCGCGCCTCCCGGCTATGTAGGCTACGATCAGGGTGGATATCTGACCGAAGCTGTACGCCGCCGGCCCTATAGCGTCATCCTCTTTGATGAGATCGAAAAAGCACATCACGAAGTCTTTAACGTGCTGCTGCAGATCTTGGATGAGGGACGCCTGACCGATGGCAAAGGCCGAACTGTCGACTTCAAAAATAGTGTGATCATTATGACATCCAATATCGCGTCCCAACTGATCTACGATAGCCCCGATGAGCAAAATCTGCAGAGAGAGATTATGGAAAGTCTGAAAAATTATTTCCGTCCGGAATTTCTCAACCGCTTGGATGATATCATCATTTTCCACAAACTCTCGTCCGCTCAGATCAAAGAGATCGTCAAATTGCAGCTGCAAAAATTGCAAAACAAATTGCAAGCCAAAAACCTGGAGCTGCGATTCAGCGAGGAAGCGATCGCTAAAATTGCTGAATTTGGCTTTGATCCCCAATTTGGAGCGCGACCTATCAAACGCGTGATCCAAAAAGAGATCGAAAATAAGCTGGCTCTGTGGTTTCTGGATCATCAAGATCTGGAAAAACGGCAATTGCAAGTGGATTATCGGGATCAGCAATTCGTGATCGAATAAGCACTCTTAACCCAAATCTAGAGTAATGATTGTGGGCTCTGCAAGACGTAGCGGAGCTCACAATTTTTTTTGGACAGCTCTGATTAAAATTTTTTAGGTTGATCTTTTCCCGGGCATTTCTAAATTCCACTTGGCAAACTAAAAAAGAAGTAAGGATAAAAAAATATGGAAGCAACTTGGATAGAATTGGATCAAAAAGCGCTGAAACAAAATATTCGCTACCTGCAAAAACGGCTGGGAGCAAAGTGCAAATTTTGCTCCGTGATCAAAGGCAATGCTTATGGACACGGCATCGAACAATTTGTGCCGATGGCTGAAGAGTGCGGCATAGATTATTTTGCCGTATTTGATGTTTACGAAGCCCAAGCTGCTGCAAAAGTAAAAAAAGCCAGCAGCGAATTGATGATTATGGGGATGATCATGCCACAGGAGATGGAGTGGGTGATAACTCAGCAGGTATCATTTTTTGTCTTTAATCTAGAGCGTTTGCATTTAGCTTTGCAGACCGCCCGCAAATTGCAACTGAAAGCCAGAATTCATCTGGAACTGGAAACCGGCCTCAATCGCACCGGCTTCGAAGAGCAAGAATTGCCGCAAGTGATCGAGCTGCTGAAAGCTAATCGCCGCTATTTTTCGCTGGAGGGAGTTTGCACCCACTACGCCGGCGCCGAAAGCGTGGCCAATTATCTTAGGATTCAAGCTCAGATCAAAAAATTCAAAGAGCTCAACCGCAATTTACGCCGAGAAGGTATCAAGGCAAAATATCGCCATACTGCCTGCTCAGCGGCCGCGCTCAACTACCCGGAAACTCGGATGGATATGGTGCGCCTGGGTATTGCTCAATATGGATATTGGCCCAATAACGAAACCAAAATGTACAACCTCTTGAGCCATGAAACCAAATTTACCCGCAATCCTCTGCGCCAAGTGATTAGCTGGAAAAGCCGCATTATGAGCATCAAAGAAGTAGCTGCCGGAAAATTTGTCAGTTACGGAGATAGCTATCTCACCGACAAAGCTACCCGCATCGCCACCATCCCGGTTGGCTATTTTCACGGCTATCGCCGCAGCCTCAGCAATCTGGGAACTGTGCTGATCGCAGGCCGCGAAGTGCGCATTATCGGCAGCATCAATATGAATATGATGATAGCAAATCTGAACGGAATGAACAAAGTAGAGATCGGGGACGAAGTCGTTCTGGTCGGCTCCCAAAAACGTAAGAAAATCACCATCGCCTCCTTCTCCGACCGCTCCAACCTGGTCAATTATGAACTGCTAACCCGCATCCCGGCCCAACTCAAACGCCTTGTGATCAACCCAAAATGAGTGTTAAATTAATAAATAATTGACAAAGATCTAACTACCACAAATTTTAACGGTAGATTTTTGGATGAATGAGGTTGTGTGATTCTTTAGAGCTAAACGGAGGCAAAATGGGTTGGAAATATGGAGAATAGATTGGTGGTAAAGGTAGCAAGCTTGGAGGCACTAGTGAAGCGGGAAGATGTATGGAGCTTGGGACGAGGAGTGGTATGTTTGTGGAAATCTAGAAGAAGATGTAAAGCACTATGAATAAAAAATTTGAACACTACGTAGAAGTATATTCTGAGAAGTTAATACAAAAGTCAAAAGAAGATTTAAAGAAAAGCTATAATTTTGAACTTATTCTTAAAAATGATTTTGATATTATTAATGCTAATCTACTAAATAAGACTCTAAATCAAAATCATTATAATTTATTTATCAAAACGATACTAACAGAAAGCAAAAAAAGTTATTATTTTCCAGTTATTATTGCTGTTGCTGCTTCATTGTTTTTTAAGAATTATTGTGATGATAAAACGGAATATAATATTGGTGATGTTTTACAAAAAGACGGAATTAGATATATAATTAATGCAATTTATCCCGAGTATTATGAATTTTTAAG
>JAWOEN010000193.1:0-5833 GCA_046482725.1 Cloacimonadales bacterium (SeqCode) | reverse complement strand
CAAAGCCCTCCCCTTTTGCAGAGGACCGCATTCTTTGACCAGGATGGAAAACAAGGAGTTGGCTTCCTTAACCTGCGCCTTGGCTTCGGCCGTGTACTTGGCGGCCAATTTTTTTTCGGCGCTGTCGAGAATCTTTACGGCCTTGTTATACAGGATGGCATGATCCGGTCCGCACTTGTCGGGGGCGGATTGCGCCACCGCCAAACTGCTGAGGAGAAGCCCTAAATTAAGTTCGATACAGGGAGGATGCAATGCAGATAGAGATCAGATTGGCCAATCCCCAAGATTACCGAGAGATAGAATTGTTAACCCGAGCAGCATTTTGGGATATCTATGCACCGGGCTGTGATGAACACTTGTTAGTTCATAAATTACACCAAGATCCGGACTATATTCCGCAATTGGATTTTGTAGCGATCAGCGCTGATAAAATCGTGGGGCACATCATATACTCCAAATCACAAGTGGTGAGTGATGATAAAGAGCAAGCAACAATTACTTTTGGTCCACTGAGTGTGGATCCAGATTTTCAAGGCAGAGGTATTGGCTCGCTTTTGGTCAGGCATTCGTTGCAGATTGCTCAAAATCTGGGCTATCAGGCTGTAATCATTTTTGGAGATCCTCAATATTACAGCAGGTTTGGCTTTGTGAATGCCCAAAAATTTGGGATCAGTACAGCTGAAGGTGAAAATATGCCAGACTTTATGGCTCTGGAGCTGATACCCCAAAGCTTGAGCCAAACTAAAGGCAAGTTTTATCTGAGCAAGATTTTTGCAGTTGATGCTGAGGAGTTGCTGGAATTTGAGCAAAATTTTCCAGTCAAAAGCAAGAGATTTGGCAGCTAGTTTGGCAGCTATTTTTCAGTCGGCACCACGATACCTTTGATGATGATATTTTGGAAGAAGACAAAGACTAAAAAGGTGGGAATCGCGGCGATTACCAGAGCGGCAAAGCCTACTCCGGCCGTGCTGCGTTGCATCAATTGGTAGATATGCACCATCATCGTCCACATGCTTTGATCTTGGCAGACGATAAAGGCGAACATGAAATTGCGATAAGCAGCATTGAAAGCGCCCAAGGCAATTACAGCCATGATAGGTTTGGAAAGTGACATGGCAATTTGCCAGAAAATTCTGGTTTCGCTAGCGCCATCGATCGTGGCAGATTCGAATAGTTCCTGCGGCAGAGAATCGAAAAAGCCTTTGAGTAGGAAGATAAAATAGCCATCAGCCGCAGCCGGTAAAATCAGAGCCCAAAAAGTATTGAGCAGGTTGAGATTTTTTAGCAATAAGAAGCTGGGAATGCCCATCACCATTGGCGGAAAAGCCATAGTCAACATCAAGATCAAGATTATTTTGTAGGTGGCTTTTAGTTTGAAACGGCTCATGGCATAAGCAGCCAAAGGATTGACAATCAGAGCTGCTAAAATTGCCAAACTTGTATAGATCAGAGTATTGAGTATGGCTCGTCCGTTGTAGAGCATCACATCCAATACCATGATATAATTACGAGCTACAAACTCCCAAAAAATCGTACGCTTGTGCGCTTTGAAAATAGCATAATCATTTTGGAAATAATCTATCTGCACCTGCTGGAAATTTTGGTAATTATAATTATAGGCAGCATTTAGATTATCCAGAGATCTGTATTTATCCTGCAGGAAATTTTGCCAATTTTCTGTTTCTATAGCTGTAATTTGTAAGAATTTGGGCGAGACTACATTTTGCACAAAATCTATCCAAAGCTGTCGATAAGCAGGATGAGAGGGCATGGTTCGGGCTGGATAGAGATCTATCTCTTGGCTGACATTTTGCTGAAAGCGCTGATTGAAAGCAGCTAAATCCAGCTTTCCCGCTCGGCTTCCGATTACCTTTTGCAGATAGAGCAAAAATTCTTTTTGGCTATTGGGGCTAAGTCTTAGCTGGGATAAGTCTGCTTGCTTTTGCACAAATTCACTCCAGTCAGCTGCCATTTGCAGATTATCTTGAGGTAGATGCGGGCTCAGATCCAGAGCTTTCCAATGTTTTAGCTCTCTGCTATAAGTTGCATTGAGATTTTCTATCGAGCCGTAGCGTTGCTGCAGAAATTTTCGAAAATCATATTCCGGAGCCTCGATCATTAACTGCTGAGCTGAGGCGATATTTTCGATAAAGAAGGCAGCATCTTGTTTGGCAGCGCCTACGATATTTTGCAAATCGGGCAGCTCTATTTCAGCAAAGCTAAAATAGCCGCTTTGATAAGTTTGGTTCAGCAAGCTTATTTGCTCATATTTTTCCTGCAGATAGTTCTGATACGATTTTTGGGCAGCCGGAAGCAGCCGCAGGTGATGCAGATTTAATTTGGAACTAACGTAATGCTGCCAATGACTGAGCAATTGATTGTCCGGAGCAGATTGCGGTAAGATTATCTCCTGCCAGCTTTGATAATTGGTAGATAATTTTTCATTGAGCAAATTCAAATCACCGCCATAAGCCGGCAATAGTTCCATTGCTACAAAATCTCCACTTAGATTGAGATAGGTACGATGCCAGTCCGGCAAGTTTCGGCGAAATATCTGATAGCGCTCTAGAAAATTATTACCACTGGTCTCAAAATTGCGGCCTGCCACCATTTTCTCTTCGATCCTTACCTCGTCCCAAGTGATGAAATTGGTTCCATAGCGTTGATTAAAGAGCTTGATGTCAGAATCATTTTCGTCTTTCATCAGATTGCGGAAGGCTCTTTCATTACGCGGATAGATTCCGCGTCCATATTGCTCAGAAACATAATAATCATTTGCTGTAAAGCTATGTGAGCCTGCAAAATCCTGCCAATCAGCAGTGGCTGTAATATCTATTTTAGTGGGTATTTGCACAAAATCAAAAGCGGAAAACCTATTTTGATAGCGACTGATCAGGCGAGTGGATTCTTCATTTAATCGCGCTTCGCAATATTTTTGGAAGAGCGCATTATCATCGAAGAAAAATCTGGGATAAGCGGCAAATTCGCTGGCATCTACATTGCTATTGAAAGATGAAGAGATCATGATCATAAAAGGGTAGATCATGGTGATAGCACCAATGAGAAGTACTAGGTGGATCGAGAAATTCAATCCTTTTACCTTGAAGGATTTTCTTCCTACTTTTCCGATTATTGGCATCTGAGCTCTCCTTGTCCGAGCTGAGCTGGCAGCTTTTTCATATTAATCATCTCCGGTTGTTCTAAATTCCATATTGGAAAGTTTGCGTAATTGCAAGACTGTGAAGCCCATCAGCATGATGCCCAGCATCCAAGCCATAGTAGTGGCAATGCCAAATTTCAGATAGAGATAAGCTTTTTCGAAAATCAGAAGGTCGGCCACTTTGGTAGCTTCGTTGGGGCCGCCAAAAGTCATTACCAAGATAAAGCCACTTTGCTGCGTGGAGGCGATAAAGGCAGCGATAAACTGAATGATGATCAGAGCTTTTAGACTGGGAAAAACTATCGTATAGATTTTTTGAAAGAAATTTGCCCCATCAATGTCGGCAGCTTCATACAAATCATTGGGGATGCCTTTGAGTGCTGCCAGATAGATGAGACAGCCCGGCCCGATTCCGGCCCAAATACTGGGCAAAATCACGCAGAGCATTGCCAGATTTTCATCTCGTATCCAACGGCTTTTTTCCAAACCCAAGGCCATTAAAATCTGGTTCAAACCCCCGGCGTCGGAAGGATCATAAAGCAATTTCCAGAGATAGATGACGATCACACCGCTGATAACGGCCGGTAGATAATAGATTACGCGATAGAGTACTTTGCCGTGCGAGACTTCCTGCAAGAGAATTGCCAAAATGATGGGGGGCAGAAATCCCAAAGAAAGTGAGAGCGTCATATAGTAGAGCGTTTTGCCCAAAGATGACCACCAGACAGGATCAAAGAGCACATCGGCAAAATTGCTAAACCCGATCCAGGTGGATTCTCCCACGATCTGATAATCTTGAAAAGCCATCTGAGAGCCTTTGAACATGGGATAATATTTCCAGAGTAAAATTGAAGCGAGTGCCGGAATCAGCATCAGATAGGGAGCTAAGTAAAATTTCTTTTTTTGATTTGAGATGATTTGATCTTGCGGTGTAAATATCTGCCAAACTCGATAGAGGGCAAAGAGGAAAGTAGAGAAGATGATAATGCCGACCAAAGTAGCGATGCGATTGCGTTTCAGGCGTTCTTCAGGCGAGATATTTCCGATCATTTCCGAATTGGTACGAGCAGCTGCAGCATCCAAGATTTCTCGAATTTTTGCGCGTTTTTCTTCTCTAGTAGCGCCCAATTTACCTTCATTTTCCAAGGCCAACACTTGATCAATCGGGTAGGTCATGTATTCATAAATTTTCTGAGTATTGTGACCGTAAGGTTCAGGCTTGCCATTTTGCACCGCTTCCTGAAAGGTTTCCAACCACCCGGGAGGTGAATATTTCAAATACTCTTCATAACCATATCTTTTCAAATAAAGCGGATTTTGCATTTTACCAAAGCCGGCTTCGATCATCACCTGCAGGCGTATTTCGCGCGCTTCTTCACTATCATAAAACCAGATATATTTCCAAGCAGCTTCCTTTACTTTATCAGGGTCTCGCTGGCCCAAGCCGCTATTATTGCTTTCACCAGCTTCAGAAAAAATCCCCATCATTCTACTATTGATCTCCGAGCCGCGTAACCCGGTTGGCCCTGTCGGACAGGGAGCCACGCCATAAAGATTGGGATCAATTTTTCCGCCCAAACTTTGCTCATTCATATAGCTCATCATCATGCCGATTTTGCCATCTTCAAACATGCGGCCCCAATCACCTTCGCGAATCACAAAGCCTTGTTGAGAGTTGCCGGAAGCATCTTGCCACCTCGTTGTGATCAATTTCAGATAGAGCTCCATCGCATCTACCCCGGCCTCACTATTGAAGCTGGCGTACCACTCTTCATCACTTCCCTGCAAGACAGCATCACCGCCAGCGCTCCAAAGATAGGTGATCCAATCATAGGCTGCCTGAGCTCCGCTGGCCAGATACAAACCGTAAGTTCTTTCAGCGGGGATGGTCATGCGGCGCGCATATTCTTGCAATTCTTGCCAGTTCTGCGGTGGTTGATTGGGATCTAAGCCTACTTTCTGAAAGAGATCTTTGCGATAGATCAGCACCCGAACCAAGGTCTCGTAAGGTAGAGCCCAGACGTGCTTCTCAGCGTCACCGATTTTTTTGCGATCGATCACCGGCCAGACAGGATCAGAAACTCGATAATCCAATTCTACAGGATCTTGGCGGGCAATAAATTCATCCAGAGGATAGAGAAAATTGTTTTGGATATAGGTGTCGGATTGTCGGAAATTTACGTAGATAATGTCGGGCGAGACTCCGCCGGCAATTGCCATCAAAGGCCCGCTATCGAGATCCATGCCCTCGATCTTGATGCCGGAAAAACTGCGCAATTCGATGTGGGGATATTTTTCCTTAAAGGCTTCGATAACAGCTAGATCTGCTTTGGTGAAGGGATCAGTATTTTTGGGGTCGGGAAGCTCAAAGACTTTCAGGATAACTTTCTCTTCTGCTGAGAGATTGAGAAAAAAAAGTAATCCTAATAAGATCAGGAAAAAATATTTCAAACTGAGTTTTTGCTGCACTCTGGGCTCCCTTGATTTAGGCTGCAGATAAAAAAGTTTGGCTTGCTTACAAGAGTCAAGCAGATTTTTAAGGCTGAGGCTTGTGCGCCGAATGCGAGCTTGCGAGCTGCAGGCGTATTGAGGCTGAGGCTAAGGCTAAGGTTAAGGCTAAGGTTAAGGCTTGTGCGCCGAATGCGAGCTTGCGAGCTGCAGGCGTATTGAGGC